>JAIRZR010000462.1 GCA_031267155.1 Prevotellaceae bacterium
CTTTCGATATTCATCTTATCGCCTTAAAGTCTTTAAGGTCTTTAAATAAAATGTTATTTGTATGAAAATCAGAACTGTTATTTTATGGATACTTGCACTGGTTATCATTGATCAGGCAATTAAAATTGTTATTAACAGCTTTTTCCTGAAATCAGGATTTGAAATTATTCCATCGCTGCTTGAATTTAAGCCTGTTTTCAACAATAAATACAGTTACGTAAACGATTTGCTTTATGAGGCTTTTCATATAAATATGGGATTATGGTTGCATCTTGTCTTATACCTGACTGGAGAAATAATTGCACTTTATATATACCTCTATTTTAAAATCAAATTAAATAACAGTTATATAAAGATTCTGGGATGGGCAATTGTTTTTCAAACATCCGGACTGCTTTGTGCATTGACCGGAAACCTGTTCTGGGAAAAAGGTATTCTTGACTATATCTACTTAAAACCCTTATTCGTTTTTGATTTGAAGGATATTTATATTGATGTTTTTATTTGCTTATTCCTTGTATATGTACTTAAAAACAGGAAGCAGCTTAAAGGCATTAAATTATTTAGCAGAAAAGAGATAAAAGGAGTTATCGCATATTTAAAAAACAGGGATGACTCTGTAACGCATCTGTGAGACGAGACGTCCGCAGGGAAGCAAAACGTTCTTTGACATATTATTTACACTTTACCCGTGGAAGATTTATTCCCATGCGTTTCTCAGTTCGTCTAATAGCCGTTCTATCTCCTCAACAGTTATATAAATTCATCTTATCGCCTTAAAGTCTTTAAAGACCTTAAAGTCTTTAAAGACCTTAAAGTCTTTAAAGGCAGTGTAAATAATATAAAGCAGTAAAAAGTAATATAAAATAATGAAAAAGAAAAAGAAAGCAGGTCTGATTATTTTGCTTGTTATCATGGGGATCGCCGTTTTTTCGACGTTCCGGTTTCTGTGGGACAAGTCCCGGCCTAAGATCACCGTTTACGAAATCATCACTCCCGTAAAGGGAACGGTGGAAAATAAAACCGTCGCTACCGGAAAGGTCGAGCCGCGCGACGAAATCCTTATCAAGCCTCAGATATCGGGAATCGTGTCGGAGGTTTACCGCGAAGCCGGCGAAATGATACGCTCGGGCGAAGTCATCGCGTCGGTGAAGGTGATTCCAGAAATGGGACAGCTGAACTCCGCCGAATCGCGGCTTAAAGTCGCCGGAATCAATCTCCGGCAGATTGAGACGGAATACTCCCGGCAGTCGGAACTGTTCGGCAAGGGGATTATTTCCAAAGAGGAGTTCGACGCATCCGAATCCGCCTATCGCAAGGCGCAGGAGGAAAAAAGCAATGCGGAAGATGCGCTGGACATTGTGAAGGAGGGCGTTTCGAAAAAATATGCCGGCATGAGCAATACACAGATCCGCTCCACGATTTCGGGCATGATACTCGACGTGCCCGTCAAGGTCGGGAACTCGGTTATCCAGGCAAACACCTTCAACGACGGCACGACAATCGCCTCGGTAGCCAACATGAACGACCTGATTTTCCGCGGCAACATCGACGAAACCGAAGTCGGCAGAGTCAGGGAGGGAACGGACGTGAAGCTCTCGATCGGCGCTTTCAGCGACCGCCAGTTCGACGCGAAACTGGAGTACATCGCCCCGAAGGGACTGGAACAGAACGGCGCCGTGCTGTTCGAAATCAAGGCGGCTGTGAAGATTCCCGATTCGATATTCATCCGTGCGGGTTACAGCGCCAATGCGGAGATAATCACCGGACAGGCGACCGACGTGTTCACGATTCCCGAAAGCTCGGTGGAGTTCAGCAACGATTCGGCATACGTCCATGTGCTGAGGGCGGAACAGCCGGTGCAGGTTTTCGACCGGAAACGCATCGCGATAGGGCTTTCCGACGGCATAAAAATCGAAGTCCGCGAGGGACTGAGTTCGGAAACAAGGATTCGCGGAAACGCCATCGACCCCAAACTGAAAAAAACAGAGCGGAAATGAAAACAGTAAAGAAATTTATGCTCGCACTGTCAGTCCTCGCCCTTTGCGCGCCGGCAGGCTATGCACAGTCCGGAAAGTGGACGCTCGAGGAATGTATCCGCCATGCCGTGGAACACAATATCACCGTCAAACAGCTGGAACTGCGGCGGAAAAACTCGGAAATCGACCTGAACACCGCCCGCAGCAGCCGCCTGCCGGACCTCAATTCCTCCATCGGGCAGAACTGGAATTTCGGACGCACGCAGATCCAGAGCGGACTGTACGAAAACCGGAACCAGTCGAACACGAACTTTTCCATCAGCAGCTCGATCCCGCTCTTCACGGGCTTCCGCATCCCGAACGAGATCGAACGTACCGAACTCGACCTGCAGGCTGCCGTACAGAATCTCGAAAAGGCAAAGGACGATCTCGCCCTGAACATCGCATCCCTGTTCCTGCAGGTTCTGTTCAACAGGGAACTGCTGAAAATCACCGCCGACCAGCTGTCCTTCAGCAGATACCAGGTCGAGCGGACGGCAGACCTGATACGCTACGAAAAGGCGCCCGCCGCACAGCTGAACGATATCGAAGCCCAGGCGGCAAACGACGAAGTCGCCCTCGTGCAGGCTGAAAACAATCTCAAGCTCGCGCTCCTCGACCTGAGACAGAGCCTCGAACTGGAACAGGCTGAGGATTTCGACGTTTCGATACCGGAATTTGACAATGTACTTGAGGGCTACAGCGCCGGACTCGACACGCCGCAGACTGTTTTCGACAACGCCGTGCAGACCCGGCCCGCTGTCAGGGAACAGGAACTGCGCGTCAAAAGCGCCGAAAAGACGCTCAAAATCGCACAGTCGGGCTACTATCCGAGCCTTAACATGAGCATGGGATACGGTACCAACTACTTTTTCCTGTACAGCAGGTCGTTTACCAACCGCGGACTGTCCGACCAGCTGAAAAACAACGGCAGCGAATACATCGGACTGAGCCTGAATATCCCCGTCTTCAACCGCTACTCGGTGCGCAACCAGGTGAAAAGCGCCCGGCTGAATATCGAAAACCAGAGGCTCGTGCTGGAAAACACCCGGAAAACGCTCTTCAAGGAAATCCAGACAGCATCGCAGAATGCAGTCGCCGCAATGGAAAAATACAGGGCTTCGGGAAAGGCGGTCAAGGCAGCTTCCGAATCGTTCAACTCGACAAGCGTAAAATACGAAAACGGCAAGGCAGGCGTCTTCGAATTTAACGAGGCTAAAACCCGCCTGCTTAAATGCCAGTCGGAAGAACTGCAGGCTAAATACGAGTATGTCTTCAGAACAAAAATACTGGAATTCTATAACGGAAAAGAGATGAAATTATGAGATTGTCAAAGCAATGAAAATGTGAATGTCAGCAATAATTGACAGTATCAGGCATAATTTAATAATGTCCGAACTGCTTTAGTTATCCAAATTACAAATTGTATTGAATGCACAGCTTATGCACGTTCTACTGTGTTCCGTCTGCGTAAACGGTTCATTAAAATCGAACAGTTCCTGCAGATTTTGTGTCAAACATTCTTTGAACCCGTCTCTGTACACCTTGAAATCCCTTACTTCTTTGGAATCGCCTTCCATGTTTTCATCTGTCAGGAAATAACTGAAATCGGGAGAACGGCAATCTCTTACAAAATACAGCGCTGGAACTATTTTCTCCGAAGGATTTTTGCTTTCCTGATACATGAGTGAGTACATGAAAGTTTGGAATGCTTCCTTATTCATGTTTTGAGGATTGGAATCGAAGAGGGAACTTACCGCCTTGAATTTCATCCGCCTGCCATAACCGCTTCCCGCGCCCGTCTTATAATCTACAATGCGTATAGAGCTGTTCTGCTTATCAATGCGGTCGATGATTCCTCCCAGTCCGACGGTCAAATTGCCGACATGGATATTCATCCTTATTTCCTCTTCGAAACCCAGAAGGATAAATCCGGGATTTTTTTTGTCGTATTCCAAAATTCCTCTAACATATTTCCTGATTACATCCCGCGTGATCAGCAATTTGCCGTTTTCGTTGAAATCCTCGGGCAGGGAATCGCTTTTGTAAAACTCCGCCGCAAAATACCGGTCTATCAATAATTCGATCTGTTCCATATCCTGACAAATCAAATCCATGTCCTCTTCCAGAACCTTTTTGTTCTTCATCGGGAGATACAGTTTTTCCATAACCCTGTGGATGATATTTCCCAGAAGGTTCAAGGGCAATTCTTCAACTACCGATTCGTCGGATTCCAGCTTGACTATCTTCGAAAAATAGAATTTCAGCGGACAGCTCATATACGAACTTAAGGCGCTTGGCGACAGACGCTTCGAAGGATTGTCTCCTGTATATTTCATCAGGGACTGAATCACAGTCCCGTCCTTTTCGATCTTTATTTTCCTGCCCTTCCCGAACCTGATACCGAATGTTACGGGATATTCTCTGATATTCAGTCCGGTTTCATATTTAAGCTGGTATAAATAGCGGCTCATTTCGCCTGTACGGTTTTCTCCGCTTTTCGACGAATAAAGCAGCCGCACATTTTTTGCCCTCTGAATCAGGCGATAAAAATTATACGCCGAAATCGCTTCCAAATCTTCCCTGCACGGCAATCCATAGCCTTTGCGCAGATTATAGGGAATATACGAGCTCGTGCCGGTTTCCTGCGGAAGCCGTCCCTCGTTGACCGAAAGCAGTACGAGGTTCTCGAAATCCAAAGCTCTGGTTTCCTGAATATTCATTATCTGCAATCCTTTGAGAGGTTCTCCGGTAAAAGGTATTTTCAATCCCCTGAAAATATCATGTATCAAATTGAGAAATATTGATTTGCCTATCTCAAGATTTATTTCCCTGATGGATTTCCGCAGTTTGTTGAGTGCCCTGTTCAGATAATATATGTATTCGTTCCGCAGCGCGACTTGTTCGCCGTCCGATGCCGGAATAGCGGCTATATCGGCGAATATGCCTGTGAAATAATCCGTCAGTTCCCCGTATGACGAAAGCGGAACGAATATCCTTTTCAGAAAAGGATCGTTCGCGAACATCAGGCTGTCAACATATATCCTGTTGTTATTAACGATATTGTCGATAATTTCCCTTGCCGTATCCCTGCAGGCGCTGTTTATATAATTGTGCCGGAGTATGGCAAATACATCCCTGTAATAAAAGCCGGCATTTTTTTCGCCGTATGAATTTTGCAGGCGTATAAGCAGTTCTGCCAGAGTGAATACTGGCGTTTGCTGCATCGGATAGCCCAGAGTGATGTTTATGTCGGCACATTCGTCGGGAAGAGAATGCAGTACCGGTATTAAAATACTTTCGTCCGTAAGTACAATGGCTGTTTTTCTGTCGAATCCGGCTCCCATGCCTTTCAGTATTTCGGGAAGAGCTTTTGCCTGAAGCACATCCGACGGCGAAGCAATAATATGCACATCCTTGTTCTGCTTAAATTCCGATTGAAGATTGAAGGATGAGGGCGCGGGAAACAGTTCGATGTTTTTCCTCAGAAACATTCCGGCTTCCTGCTTTTTGTCGTTTACGTAATATTCGTCATAATCCCAGAAGAAAACTGCTCTGTCTAATTTTTTCAGATGCGAAAACAGGACTGATTCACATTTTCCAAGTACATTGAATCCGATAAAAACGTATCTGCCCCTGATTTCCGGAACAGTTCCATTCTGTATCTTTTCGACGAGATCCCTGTATATCATGCCCGAATATGCCTGATTGCGTTCCCTCAAAATCGACTTGAATTCCGTATATACCGGCAGGAGTATGTCCCAGATTTCGATGAATTTATCCTGCAAACCGGTATTGCCGGCAGGATCAAAGCTTTCCCAGAATTGCTGTATGTAGGATATCTGTTCCTTTGTCAGGAACGAAAAATCTCCTTCCATCCTTTTCTGCGCTTTCAGATTACGGAACAGCAGGTCTGCATCGACCAGATGCTTGTCGATATCGTCGAAATCGTTCAGCAGCGTTTCGCCCCAGAAATAAAATTTATCGAACGATTCCATGCTGTGCGTGTGCTTTTTATATACTGTGTAAAGTAATACCAGCAGAGAAAAACCGTCGATTTTTTTCAGCGGGGAAAACGAGGAAACAATTTCTTCAAGACCTGTGTATTCGGGCGACCAAAGCGGTTTGTCGATCAGCGAAGCCAGTTCTTCGGAAAAAAACAGCTGCGCTCTCCGTGAAGGAAAAACCAGCGTCAACGATGATATTTCATCGCCATAAGTGGAATACAGGTTGTTTGCTACCGATTGTAAAAAGTTCATATATAATACGTTTATCTCTGTAATTCAAATATTAGAAACAGTCAAAGGTAATAAAAAAAGTGCTCGCATAATGCAAGCGCCTTTTCACCATCCATCCGCTTTACTGTGGGCCCAGCAGGGCATGATCCTGCGACCCCCTGATTATGAGTCAGGTGCTCTAACCAACTGAGCTATGGGCCCCCTTTGCAAATCCGGCGGCAAAGGTAGTTATTTACTCCATAACTGCAAAATATTTTTTTGAAAAACTTAAACGGGACGGTTTTTTAATTGAAAATTAAGGGGTTTCAAATGTTTTTTTTGGATACCCCCCTGACGGGAGGTAAACGGTTTTCTAATCCCGGCACCGCGAACTGTCATTAATAATGCGCTTTATCAACGATGAATGACAAGTTTTGTAAGTTAGCGCATGGTCTCCTATAAACTGATGAGCACAATTTTGCCAAAACAATTTGGCGAAATATTATTTTAAAGGTGCTATGGACATATTTTAGGTTAAAACCTAAAAGTTGAGTAGCGTTATTTAACGTTAAAAACAAAAGCGTCTATCTCTCGTTACAAGCCTCTTAAGGCTTGCATGCAATAGCAAACACAAGCTCGGCGTAGTCTCCAGACCAATGTCGTCAAGTTAAGGGCTGAAAGCCCGATAATCAACAGCATAGGGCAACGCCCTATGGAATAAATACCCGACAAACGCTAA
>JAIRZR010000495.1 GCA_031267155.1 Prevotellaceae bacterium
CTGATACTGTTCGTATTCCGGTCCTCTTTCGAGGGGGATGCGCAGTCTTGTCCATTCCGTTCGTCCGGAAGCGACATATTCTCCACGGGCAAGTACGTGAACGCCGGGCGTCGGCTCTCCGGCATAATTCAACTGTCCAATGCCGTTCCAGTGAATCAGTTCCGCCCATATCTGTCCCCTGTCCCCGCCGTCCAGATCGACCAGTTTGTATTGCGCCATGACGCCGGAACCGCTTACAAGCACCGACTGCTGATAGTTTTCGCCCGGAGCGTATTTCGCGTCAATCGCGAAAGCGATAGGCCTGGCTTCGAAAGGAATACCGAACTTAGTCATGCTTCTTGGCTTGTCGAGGGATATTGTGGACATGTCGAAATAGCCCAGGAACAGGGTTGCCGATGTTATCAGGTTTCTTGGCAGCATGATAATGTCTGTAGTCATTTCGGCGGCGCGTCCCCTGGCGCCGTTATCCACGGGCGCCGTCCCCTTCACCATTATATTATTGGCTGTAGCCCAGCCCCGTCCCCGTCCGGGAATGGGATCTATCGTCGCTACTCCGGACGTTTCCCAGAGTTCGAAATCGCTGTTGTGCAACTGGCTTTTTTCCAGCAGGCAGAATTTCCATCTTTTTACTTCTCCCGAGCGCGACACAATATCAACACTGAGAGTGTCGGCGAAAGAGGCGAACTCCATGAAATCACCGTTCTGGAACGACTGAAATTCCGCTCCCTCCGGGAGATGCAGATATGGCTGAATCCGTATGGGGAGAGCGTTTTTATCCTTTAAGTCAATAAATACGTTCGCGGTATTTGTGCTGACAAGTATGTCGCTGTCCTTTAAATCCGGGTACGAAGACCCTGTAATCTTCACACTGTCAATATTTGCCTGTACCGAAGCCTGCGGAGGGAGCAAGCTGACTTTCCAGCTCGACTGTACTCCGAGCGACGAGACGAGACTGAAGCCGGCGCTGTCACTGATATTGTCGAATGTCAGTGTCAGTGGATTGACATCTGGCTCAGCGCCTTCGGAACAGCTTATGCTGCCTGCCGTAACAGTCAGGGGCCAGTAGGATGAAATCGAAGCTGTACGTGTAAGCTGCAGCCGTATCTGTTTGGAAATATTATCGATCTGCGTAGCGCCCGCGTCCATCTGAATGTAACTTCTGTCCGATGAATATGTAAACGGGAAACTGTAGATATCGCCCACATCGCCCTGCACCAGCGCAAATTTCCAGTTCCGGTAACAGCCTGTCCTGCCGTCGAGGATAATAAAATCCCGGGTAGAATTATAGTCGTTAAAGACAATACTTTCTCCCGCTTTGTACCCGATTATCTGGGAATTGGGGAGGACGCTCAGCGCCGGGACAATTTCAACGCCAGGGTTTCTTACGGCGGGAGATACTGCCATGACAAACTTTCCCGCTTCGCTGTCCACGCCGGTTGCCGTTATTCTGTATCCGGCGGATTTGACTTCGGCGCTTTGCCGGGCTACATTCAGGGAAACGGCCGAGAGTATATCCTGCGTTTCGTTTCCTGCCATGCCTTTTGCCGGTTTCAGAAAGACCTTCCATTCCCGCGCGCCTCCATTTTCGGCTTCGACATTATACTCAACACTGTCCTCGTAGCTGTTGAAGGACAGCTCCAAAGATTTTTCGTCGATAAGATTATGCGCATCCATGATGCAGGCATTGCCGGAAAGACTTGCGCTTGCTTTGACCCTCAGTGGAAAATTGACATTTATCCCGTACAGGATTATTGTCCTTTTAATCGGATTGATATATCCCTTTGTTGCAAGTACGCTGTTTTGAGGAGATTCCGTAACGTCAAACTGCCTGAAATCATTCCTGTCTTCCTGTTCCCTGATGTCAAGTTTGATATGGAAAGGTCTTGTAAGTCCGCTTTCTGCAACAAGATAAAATGTATTAAGGTGTATGTCTTCCAGATCGAATTTTATGTTGTCGAAAGACGAAAATGTTGTACCGGTAACAGCCCGTTCGGTTTCGGACGAAAACTGCGGTTCGGCGGCAACAGTCATCGGAAACAGCGTAATCCCGCGAAGTACGGGGATTTTAACCGTGTCTCCGCTTATAAGCGGCGTTCCAAGCTGAATGTTTTCGGGAGAGACCGATTTTATCTCAAAGCCCGTGAGCCTGGTTTCGTCGCCAAGATCCATGACTTTTGTACACCCTCCAAACACTAATGCCAGAACCGGAACAAGTGCGATTTTCCTCAATCCGGACATTCCCGGTAATCTAAAAATATATGTCATACGTCTCATATTTAATTGTTCTCATAATTATTTTAATGCAGATATGCAAAGTACAAAATTCTCATCCTCGATATGCTTTTTTACATCTTCCGGTAAATCCGTCGCCTGAATATCCTCATATTTATTTGGATAGATATAAGATATGATACGGTTATCGCAATAGCCGGTAAGATAACTCTCATCATTTTCGGGAAATTCCCTGCTTAAATACAATGATTTAGCATTTTTGTCTATTATAAAATTCCTGGTTTTTGTCTTATCCAGTAAAGTTCCCAAAATATATTTTTCGCTGATTGCAACAAAGTTTTTTAAACAGCAATACTGTTCAAATTTATCCAGATTACTTTTGATGTCCTTTTTATATTTATCGGGAACTTTCCTGTTTCCAAAATCAAATAACCAGGATTTGACAGGAAGACCTTTGTCGGAAAATTCATAGACAAAATCATCTATCTGTTTATTATATAATATTTTATTTTCACTGTTGACAAACGTATATCCGGAAATCCAGTAAGCATCGTCGAAATATTCACCGTATGGCAAATACGATTGCTCCGTTTTCAATTCCATATCTGTCAATGCAATTTTCATGGATACATTTTCCTCCTTATTCCAGGAAGCAAGACCGAATAAGAGTTTATTGTTTGATAAACAGCTGATAATATCCGCTTCAAAAGGCATTTTTTTCATAGAAACAAACTTGAGATTTTTATCAAAGACAAATAATCTGTCATATCCTCCTCCTGTTCCATCGATAAAATATATATTGCCGAAATTATCAACATCAAAATCTGCAATATTTAGATATTCACCCGGTCCCTGTCCTCTTGCTCCTACCTTTCCGATTCCCTTACCGTTTGTATCAAAAACCATCAGTTTCTTTACCCAGGTATCTAATATGAAAATACGGTCGTCACAGATTTTTACCTTATCTATTATTTTGAAGAAAAAATCTTCGGCAGAAGCATCCAATTTAATGTATTGTTTCCCTTTAATAAGAGAATCAGGCATATCATCAAACTCTATTATTTTGTAATCAAAAAAGTTTATTATCTCAGTTTCAACATCAATTTTCGGTTGTTTTCCTGTACTGCAGGAAGTACAAATAATCATTATTGAAATGATAGCAATTAAAAAAAAATTATTCCTCATAATTCCAGGTGTTAATGTCAATTCTGTCTCTTTTCGCAATTCTTTTTGCTGCGATAATAGCTGTTCATTATCCGAACATCGTATGTGTATTATTTCTTTCACGGCACAAAGGTAATGCTTTTTTTATTCTGCGATTTTTTTTAGGGATACCGCAAGGGTCGCCCCTACTGGACACAGACACATTGACGCTGTGATATTGTCAGTATTGTTGGCAACGGCAATCATTTCGACGATGTAGGGACGACCCTTGCGATACCCGGACGGGCGCTATTATTATTTGAGTATCGATGAAAAATCTGTTCACAGGGGACATGATTCCATTTCAATTTTGGTAGTGTCTTAAATTATCAGAATAAATTAGTATTTTTGCAGAAAAAATATATACAATGATACACACGATGTCAATTCATTGTCCTCACTGTCAAAGCAAAAATTTGGTCAAACAGGGCTTAACGGGTAACGGCACTCAAAAATGGCAATGCGACAGTTGCAGGAAACATTTTCGTTTGTTCTGTCGCTATAAGGCGTGGGAAGCAGGCACAAAAGAGAAAATAATAGAATTAACACTCAACAGCAGCGGAGTATGCGACATAAGCAGAACGCTGCACATTAACAGAAATACGGTTTGTTCCGCATTAAAAAAAAACGCTGCAAAGTAACCCTTAC
>JAIRZR010000513.1 GCA_031267155.1 Prevotellaceae bacterium
ACTTCGGCGTAAATAACGGCCTGTCACCCGAAATCATCCTCAGCATCCCGATGCCTAACCTGGGCAATTGGAATAATTACATGGACATGATGGGATTCGACCTGCTAATATTTAAAGGAACGCAATGGACAATGCTGAATGAAAGCGACCTGACCGCCACCGACGACGGCATCTATGAAGACCCGTATGAAGAATGGCCCGGCGACGGTAATCCCATGTGCGTACAACCCGGGTTGTATGGCACATTCAACACAGCCGATATCCGCCGTGGATCAATATTGAGTGGACCGCAATACTACGCCGACGGAACAACACCCGTTTATATTTTTCCCACCGAAGCCGACAGCGACTGCAGAGCCGCTCCCAGTTCTACTTCCGGCGTCATCCCGTTAGTATATTCCGACGCCATCGCCGAGTTGGACAACCGGCAAAACTTCGAAGGAAGCGTCTGGAACAAGTACCGCCTCCCGCTCGATTATACATGGGACAAAGTATTTGTTACGGGCGGCAGCAGCTTTTTCGACTTTGTTCTTTTCCGCTATGCCGAAGTGCTGCTCACCAAAGCCGAATGTCTTGTCCGGCTGAACAGGGCAGGCGAAGCCGCGAGCGTGTTGCAGCCCATTCGCAGCCGCGCCGGCTTGGGCAACATCAACCCCACGCTGGAAAATATCGAAAACGAATGGAAGTTCGAGTTTGTACTCGAAGACCAGCGCCGCACTCACATGATACGCTTCGGCACATTTACCGAGTCCGACCACAACAGAAACGGTTGGGAACCGATACGCGACAGAGGCGCACATACTACGCTTTTCCCTATCCCATATCTTGAATTGGCAAAAAACAACCGGCTGAAACAAAATCCGGGCTATTAAACGTAGCGCTTGGCATATAAAAGAAGTAACCCTGACAGGCTCCAAATCCTGTTGGGGTTTTTCTTAGGTAAGGACGCTTGTCAATCTGTAAAACAAAACCCTGTCGATTTGTAAAATATATTTTAAATAATTTGTAAAATGATTTTTCGTACCTTTGCAAAAAATGGAAGATATGAGCTATCATTCAAGAATCATTGAAATAGAAATTGAGCGAAAATTAGGTGCTTCGGGCGCTTTGTTGGTAAAAGGGCCTAAATCGTGCGGAAAAACAGAAACGGCAAAACAATTTGCCAAAAGCATTTTACAGGTCGATAGAGATGAACAGGTTCCTGTAATAATGAACATCGACCCGAAAATTTTATTATCGGGAGAAACGCCCCGATTACTCGACGAATGGCAGGAACAGCCGAAATTGTGGAATTATGTACGCCACGAAGTTGACGACAGGAAACAAAAAGGACAGTTTATTCTTACCGGTTCGGCAAATCCCGACGAAGGCGTAAAACTGCATAGCGGCGCCGGGCGTTTTACTGTCGTGGAAATGCAGACAATGTCATGGCAAGAAATGGGATACTCATCAGGTTCAGTCAGCGTTGCACAACTGCTGCGCGGCAAAAACATTTCTTTTTTCAACGTCGAGCTTTCGCTTGAATCAATTATCGAAAAGATAATTAAAGGAGGGTGGCCGGCTTTGCTTGACGTATCGCTTGACGATGCAATTTTGTTGAATAGAGGTTATGTGGACTTATTGACAGAAATAGATATGAGCCGCGTTTCCAATGTTAAAAGAGACCCGCAGAAAGTTCGCACATTGCTCCGTTCAATTGCCCGCAATATTGCAACCTTAGTTGATAACACAACGTTAGAGAAAGATATTAAGACAGTTGAAGATGTCGATTTGTCGCGTCCAACCATAATTGATTATTTAGATGCATTATCAAAGTTAATGATTCTTGAAGAGCAGCCGGCATTTAATATGCATATACGGTCGGCAAATTCGCTGCGAAAATCGCCAAAACGACATTTTTGCGATGTGTCGCTTGCTGTCGCTGCACTGAAGTTGAATAAAGAGGCCTTGTTGAAAGACCTGAAATATTGCGGATTTTTATTCGAATCGCTTGTATATCACGACTTAAAAATGTATGCAAGAGCCAATGACGCCGAAGTTTCTCATTATCGCGATTCTACCGGTTTGGAAATAGATGCGGTCGTTCGACAAAACGGTGGCGCCTGGGCTGCTTTTGAAGTAAAACTCGGCGTTGGAATGCATGATGAAGCAGCAAGAAATTTATTGAAATTAAACAAAGTAATTGACACAACAAAATGCTCAAAACCTGCGTCTTTGAACATTATTACCGGTACCGGGATGAGTTACGCCCGTCCGGACGGAGTAAATGTGATATCAATCGGCTCGCTTGGAAAATAAGCGGCGTGACTTAATCTCTCCTGCTGCCCAAGAAAAGCAGGATGTAGTATACCAGTTGCGCCAGCGATCCCAACGCCGCTATGACATACGTGTAGGCCGCCCATTTCAATGCATCTACAGCGTAAGGCTTCACGTCATACGTCACAATGCCGGCATTGTCGAGCCATTTCACTGCGCGGTAGCTCGCATTGATTTCCACCGGCAGCGTCACAATGCTGAATAAGGTGGTGATGGCAAATAAGAGAATGCCCGCCAGCAATAAATTCGGGAAGGTGTGAATAAAGATAATGCC
>JAIRZR010000514.1 GCA_031267155.1 Prevotellaceae bacterium
TGCGGTCTGCACTCGCGGCATACTGTTTCTTTGACAAAAAGCCGGCCATTCAGTTTGAACGGGAAAAACTGACGGCCAGCCGGTGCTGTTCTGATAAAAATCAATTACTTATAGCTCCATAATAAAAAATCCGAAGTGATGATTGCTGCGGAAAAATAAACTTGTGTCCATTAGTTCTTTTGATTACTGACTTGAAGTCAGGATGCTTATCCCGAACTCAGGTTATTAATGTCCTATGGACAATTAATGCTACTCAACTTTTAGTTTTTAACTTTCTTGACGTCCTACGGGCAATTGAAATACGGAATTTTGTCGTCCACTGTTTCAGCAATTAAATTGGCGACATTGAACATTTATATGTTATTTATTTTACATCCCATAATGCCACCAAAACCACAGCAATACAAGAGTTCCCTCTAATTTGAAAGGGCATGATTTTTATCTGCCCACACGATTCGTTAATCGCGAACCGGGATTTATATTTTCACAAAAAGGGCGTCCGAATGGGACGCCCTTTTTTCAACCATTAACAATAATATTCTTACACTGCATTATTCGCCAGTTTCTTATACTGGTTATATCTCCATTCGGCATTGCGTTGAGTTTCGACAAACAGTCTTTCCGCTTCCTGCGGGAACGTTTTTGTCAGTGAGAGATAACGCGTTTCGCCTTTGATAAAATCCTGGAATTTCGACCAGTCCGGAGCTTTGCCGTCGAGCTGGAACGGATTCTGTCCCTGTTCTTCCCTCAGAGGATTGAACGAATACAAATGCCAGTAACCGGCTTCCACAGCGAGTTTCTGTTCCCTTTGCGTTGCGCCCATTCCTGCCCGCAGACCGTGGTTGATGCACGGCGAATAGGCAATAATCAGGGATGGACCGGGGAAAGCTTCGGCTTCCTTCATTATTTTGAAGAAATGATTCTGGTTGGCGCCTATGGCAACCTGCGCGACATAAACATATCCGTAAGATATCGCCATCATTCCCAGATCTTTCTTGCGTATGCGCTTGCCGGAAGTTGCAAATTTTGCAACAGCTCCCGCAGGAGTGGATTTGGACGATTGACCTCCGGTATTCGAATACACTTCGGTATCCAGCACAAGCACATTGACGTCCGCCCCCGAAGCCAGCACATGATCCAGACCGCCATAACCGATATCGTAAGCCCAGCCGTCGCCTCCGAATATCCACTGTGATTTTTTCACAAGATACTGGCGCAGGCCGTATATTTCCCGGCAGTATTCGCAGGTACAGTCCTTTGTCATCGAAACAATCCGGTCGTACAGATCCCTTGTTTTCGAGGCGATATGCTTGTTTGCAATCCACTCGTCGAACAGGGTTTTGAGTTCGCCGGAGCAATCGGCTTTAGCCTTGCATTCGTTCATAAGAAATTCGATGCGGTCGCGAAGTCTTTCGGTCGCGACGTTCATTCCCAGACCAAATTCGGCATTGTCTTCAAACAGCGAGTTGCCCCATGCCGGACCATGACCGCCGGCGTTTACAGTGTATGGCGTCGAGGGAGCCGAACCTCCGTAAATCGATGAACAGCCTGTTGCATTGGCAATCAGCATCTGGTCGCCATACAGCTGAGTGATGGCTTTTATATAGGGCGTTTCGCCGCAGCCGGCACAGGCTCCGGAAAATTCAAACAGCGGCTGTGAAAACTGGCTGTTTTTCAGATTCTGGAATTTGTCCGCAACCCTGTCCTTATAGCCCACTTTCGCGTGCAGGTAATCGAAACGTTCCTGTTCTTTCAGGTGCTGTTCGAGCGGTTCCATTACCAGAGACTTGTTTTTTGCAGGACAGATGTCGGCACAGTTGCCGCAGCCCGTACAGTCCAGAGGACTTACCTGTATCTTGAAATAATATTCCTTGAAAGGACCGTTTCCCTTCACTGCATCGTGTTCGCCCGGCATAGCCTCCAGTTCCGCTTCTGTCAGCAGGAACGGACGGATAACAGCGTGAGGACAGACATACGAGCACTGATTGCACTGTATGCAGTTGGACGGTATCCATTTGGGGACGATTGTTGCAACTCCGCGCTTTTCGTAGGCTGTCGTTCCGGCAGGGAAAGTGCCGTCTTCGCGTCCTGTAAACACGCTGACAGGCAAAGAATCGCCGTTCTGCGCATTCATGACGTCTGCAACTTCCGATATAAATTTCGGAACGTCGCCGCCTGTTCTCAGCGACAGGGCTTGAGCCTTAAGGTTTGCCCATTCGGCGGGAACTTCAACTTTCTCATACTCGCCGCCGCGGTCTATTGCCGCGTTATTTTTGGCAACCACGTCGCCGCCTTTTTTCCCGTAGCTTTTTTCGACGGCATGTTTCATTTCCTTTACGGCTAAATCGCAGGGTATCACATTGGATATCCTGAAAAACGCCGATTGCAGAATAGTGTTTGTACGGTTTCCCAAACCGATTTCCATTGCAATCTTTGTTGCGTCTATTATGTAGAAATTCAGTTTTTTCCGGGCGAGGATCCTTTTAACCGAATCGGGAAGGCGTGTTTTTGTTTCTTCCGCATTCCAGAGACTGTTTAAAAGGAATGTTCCTCCCTCCTTGATGCCTGCAAGCATATCATACTTATTCACATACGAGGGGACATGACAGGCTACGAAATCGGGGGTATTGACAAGATACGGCGATGTAATCGGCAGGTTGCCAAAACGAAGATGCGATGTGGTGAATCCTCCCGATTTTTTCGAATCGTAGGCAAAATATGCCTGACAGTATTTATCCGTTGTTTCGCCTATAATCTTGATAGTATTCTTGTTTGCTCCCACAGTACCGTCGGATCCCAGTCCGTAGAATTTAGCTTCGTAAGTTCCGGGCTTTGACATGCTGACTTCTTCCCCAAGCGGCAGGGATTTGAACGTTACATCGTCTATTATTCCTATTGTAAACTGATTTTTCGGCTCGTTGAACTTGAGATTGTCGAAAACGGACAGAATCTGCGCAGGCGTTGTGTCCTTTGAACTCAGACCGTAGCGGCCGCCTACAATCAGCGGGGCGCCGGCGCGTCCATAGTACAGGTTTACTATGTCGAGATATAACGGATCTCCGTTGGCTCCCGGCTCCTTTGTCCTGTCGAGCACGGCAATGCGTCTGGCGGTCGAAGGAATTGCCTTGAAAAAATATTTGGCAGAGAACGGACGGTAGAGATGCACTGCAAGAACTCCGACTTTTTCGCCTTTAGCAGTCAGTACATCAACACATTCGCGGATGGTTTCCGTAACGGAACCCATGGCAATGATTACGTTTTCCGCTTCCGGATCGCCATAGTAGTTGAACGGATGATATTCCCTTCCGGTGATCTTCGATATTTCCTTCATATAGTTCTCAACTATGTCGGGAACAAGCTCGTAGAAGGTATTTGCCGCTTCGCGCGACTGGAAATAGACGTCGGGATTCTGGGCTGTTCCTCTTGTAACCGGATGTTCGGGATTCAGCGCTCTGTCGCGAAATGCCTGCAGCGCTTTTTTATCCAGAAGGTATTCAAGCGATTCCTTGTCCAGGCACTCTATCTTCTGTATTTCGTGCGATGTTCTGAAACCGTCGAAAAAGCTGACAAAGGGAACTCTTCCCTTGATAGCTGCTAGGTGGGCAACTGCCGACAGGTCCATGACTTCCTGCACTCCGCCGGAAGCAAGAAAGGCAAAACCGGTTTGCCGTGCAGACATAACGTCGCTGTGGTCGCCAAAAATGGACAGCGCCTGGGCAGCGAGCGAACGCGCCGAGACGTGGAACACTGCCGGCAACAGTTCCCCGGCAATTTTGTACATATTGGGAATCATCAGCAACAAGCCCTGCGAGGCTGTGAATGTTGAGGTCAGCGCTCCGGCCTGTAATGAGCCGTGAACGGTACCCGATGCTCCTCCTTCCGATTGCATTTCAACGACTTTCACCGTTTCACCGAAAAGGTTTTTCTTGTTCGTCGCAGCCCATTCGTCAATATACTCCGCCATGGTGGACGATGGCGTAATGGGATATATTGCAGATACTTCGCTGAACATATATGCAATATGTGCAGCCGCATAGTTCCCATCACATGTAATAAATTTCTTCTGTTGTGCCATTTATTTTAATTTAATTTCAAATTATAATCTGATAACCGGGCGCAAAGATAGATACTTTTTTTTTAATCCAAGCAAATTCCAGGTTTTGGAGGTGTACGACAAAAATCCCGTAATTTGCAAGTGGGTAAAAATTAATCCTGTATTGTACCTGACTGGAATTATATTGCGATGCATCACGAAATTGCCCGCAGGTCATCAATATCAATAGAAAACCGTTTATCTCCCGTCACAAAAGCCTTTTAGGGCTTGCACGCACTCTGCCAAATTACAAACTGTCCTCGCGTTCCACTACTCCAAGTATGAAATAAATAGTCGTTCAGTAGACTGACGTCGATTCCATTGTCCTTTTCTAAGCATATTGTACGGTAAATCGGCTAAATCATCCTTCCGTTTTTCCAAAAGTTTTCAGATTTCATTTGCTGCCTTAAATATTCGCAATAATAACATTCTCGTATATAATCATATAAACAAACAGATAAAAAAAATCAGGGGATAAATATTGTTCATTTCGGTTTTTGTTCTAATTTTGCGGCGGATTTCGCGTTTTTTCAGAGAATTTAAACGGACTTCTGCTCTTTGGAAAACAATATTTTTTAGAAGTCGCATTAAGAACATGAATAGATTTAAGTATTTAATATCATTGATTGGCATTTTTGCAATGCATACGGTTTCAGCGCCGTTTTTATCCTACTCCGCACCCTCGCCGCAAAAAAAGGTTTATGCGACAGGGCTGACATGTGAATATTTAGTCAATCCGCTTGGGATAGACGTGCCGCAGCCGCGCCTGTCATGGAAAGTGGAACAGACCGGCGATGCGCCTAAAAATCAGGTACAGAAAGCATATCAGATTCTGGTGGCGTCCTCGTCCGAAAAGCTTGCAGCCAACCGGGGAGACGTCTGGAACAGCGGCAAAGTCTCTTCAAACCAGTCCATACAGCTGGTTTACGAAGGAGCGCACCTGCAAAGCATGCAGCGCTACTGGTGGAAAGTGAAAATATGGAGCAGTTCCGGAGAGTCCGAATGGAGCGAGCCTGCGTACTGGGTAAGCGGAATCATCCAGCCCTTCGAATGGCAGGCGCGATGGATAGGCGACAAACCGGATACGGCGCTGAGAAGATACAGATCGTATGTACAGAATAATTATAAATCAAAGGATTTCGACGTAAATTACTGGAAAAATCCTCCATATACCCCTTCGCCCCTGCTTCGCAAATCGTTTGCCATAAACAAACAGCCGAAACAGGCATTTCTGTATGTCTCGGCGCTGGGTTACTACGAAATATGGCTGAACGGGAAGCGTATCGGCGAACAGTTGCAGGCGCCGGAGTGGACAAACTATTTCACCCGTCTGCAATATCAGTCCTTCGACCTTGGCGAACAGCTCGAAGAGGGAGAAAATGTACTCGCAGCCACGCTTGCCGACGGCTGGTGCCTCGGACGAATGGGAGGGATAAAGTGGATGCATTCTTTCCCCCACCGCGGCTTCTACGCCCTCGACAGGCGCCTGATAGCTCAACTTGCAGTCGTTTATGACGACGGTTCCAGAGACACGTTTGTTACCGACGGCTCATGGAAAATCAATACCGACGGATATATTCGACGTTCGGACAACTTTACGGGGCAAACCATCGACGCCCGAAAAATCATTCAGGGCTGGAACAGTCCGGGATTCGATGATACGGCATGGGACAATGTGTACGAAGACAATACGGTAAACCGCAACCTGGTAGCCCAGAAAAACGAGCCGATACGCGTTCACTAAGAACTGAAGCCGGTGGAAATCAAGTCGCGTGATGGAAAGTACATCGTCAATTTCGGACAGAATATTGCCGGGCACTGCGCGCTTAAAATAAAGGGGAAAAAGGGCGAAGTCATTA
Source organism: Prevotellaceae bacterium (assembly GCA_031267155.1). Classification (GTDB taxonomy): domain Bacteria; phylum Bacteroidota; class Bacteroidia; order Bacteroidales; family UBA932; genus JAIRLF01. Next base: position 5,953 of record JAIRZR010000514.1, read on the forward strand.
CCCTCAGGCATGGCGAATGGCTCAAGGATGATGGCAGTCTTTACACCGAAAGCCTTGGATATGCCCTGGCTATAGACACGTTTGTCCTTTCGGGACACGACGATTATTTCGATCCTTCATTCACATATCACGGCTTCCAGTATGCCGAAGTTTCGGGACTGGATACTCCGCTGACGGCAGACATGATTTCCGCCAAGGCGGTCTCTTCCGACCCTGCGCCTGCAGGCGCTTTCGAGTGTTCAAATCCGAAACTGAACCGCCTGTATCAAAACATAGTGTGGACACAGCGGAACAACATGTACAGCATTATTCACGACAATCCTTCGCGTGACGAACGTACGGGAGCGGTGGGCGACGTCCTCACTTTCTGTCAAAGCAGCATGTTCAATATGGACATGGCGGCTTTTTACACAAAACTCTCTCACGACCTGAATGAAAATGCATACAACGGACAGTTTTTTTCCATGAT
>JAIRZR010000515.1 GCA_031267155.1 Prevotellaceae bacterium
TCCTTGTTTGCCTGCTGTTTTCCTTTTTCATTCCGCTGACAGGGTTCCTGTTTTATCATGTGGAATACCACAGCGCATTTCCCGACATGCGGTATTTTGAAACGGGAAAAGCCCTGAACGACTACATAGCCGCCATTTTTATATCGTTTATTCTGAATTTCGGCTTCTGCGGGTTGCGGTTTTTCGAGATTAACCTGAAAATGCAGGCCGAACTGTCCGATTCCCAAATACAGATACTTCAGGCGCAGATTAACCCTCACTTTATGTTCAATGTGCTGAATCATGTACATGTCCTTATCAGAAAAGAGCCTGAACTGGCGGACGCCCTGCTGCTGCAATACACCCACATTTTGCGCTATCAACTGTACAGCGGTGAAAAAGATAAAATTACCATCAGCCGGGAGGTGCAGTTTCTCAAAAACTTTGTCGATGTAGAGGCTATGCGCTGGAAAAACAAACTGGATATTAACTGTCGCTGGGAAATGGAAAATCCTGCAATGGAAATTCCTCCGCTTTTGCTAATCACCTTTGTTGAGAATGCTTTCAAGCATGTATCACGGTCAAACTCGGAAAGAGGATATGTAAATATCCATTTCAGACAGGCGGATGAAACCGTGTATTTTGAAGTGGAAAACGCCAACTCGAATTTCACTCCGTCGAAAAAAGACGATTCGGGAATAGGATTGGCGAATATCAAAAGGCGGCTTGATATATTATTCCCCCGCAAACATTCATTAGAAATTACCTGCAATGAAACGTATTACGCTATTAAATTAACATTAAAACCATAAAAAATATGTCGAATATAATCCAAAATAAAACGCCGCTGATGAAATGCCTGATTGTGGATGACGAAGATGTGGCTATCGACGGAGTTGTTGACTGTATGAACAGCCTTGATTATCTTCATTTGGCAGGCCGGTGTTCCTCCGCAATGGAAGCGATGAAAGCCCTGAGGGAGCAGGATATTGATTTAATGTTCCTCGATATAAACATGCCTCGCCTGTCCGGGCTGGAACTGCTGGAATCACTGGAAAAATCCCCATTGACCATACTGACAACCGCTTATTCCGAATATGCGCTCGAAGGATACCGGCTGCACGTGGTCGATTACCTGCTAAAGCCCTATTCTTTTCAACGCTTTATGCAGGCAACGCAAAAGGCGTTGGATTTATACAGGTCGCGGCTTGGGTCAAAGAAAAGCGATGTCGATAAACCGGAAAACATGTATATCCGGCAGGGCGATTCCTTTCAAAAAATCAGTTGGGACGATATACTGTTCGTCGAAGCGATGCAGAATTACCTGAAACTTTATCTGAAGGAAAAAATGTTTGTCATTCATCAAACAATGGCTTCTTTGGAGGAAATGCTGCCCAAAGACCAATTTTACAGGGTGCATAATTCTTTCCTGGTTAACGTGAGCCAGATAGAATCCGTTTCGGGCAGACGACTTTTCATCAACAGCCACGAAATACCCGTTTCAAAGCACAGAAGGGAAGCGTTTTTAAATTCGGTGGTTTACAAAAACCTGATAAGCAAATAGGTTAATTTTTTTTTGTAGCATTTTCGTTGTCAGTCAGCCACTTTAGCCAATCTTTTCTGTGTTCAAAATATTTTATTTCTATTGACATAACAGGTCATTCAAACTAATTTTCTAACCGCCTATTTTAAAATTCTTTTTTTACTTCGTTTTCCCATTGCACTGTAGCCCGCGCATTACCGCTAACGTTGAAGCGGCTTTATGAAGGCGGGGGTTCACAAATGTTTGGGCGGGAGCAAAACTTCCAAATTATCACAAAAGTTGCTGCTGGCATACACCTCCGTTTGCGTGAAACCGCTCGCTAGCAGCAGTTTTTTCTTGCCTATCTTTCTTTTCCTTAACATCAATTTATTTGTGTTCGGTTTTCAAACCTGATTCTGATTTCATAAACTGTGTTATTGCAGCACTTTGGCTTACATAATCACCCAACTGCCTGTAAAGAATAAGTGTCTGTTTTCGCACTGTACGCCAAAACCATTTATCATACTTTTTTCCTATCAATATATCTAACGTAAAAAAGGAAACAGCAAACACTATAAAACTAATTACAAAATCAGAATATTGATTAAATGCTAATCCTAATATCTTCGCAGCGATTGTTGTGATTAGGAATGAAATAAAACCTGCTGTGAACTTGATAAGTATGTGGCGAAATTTGAAAATAAAGTCTGTAACAAAACGTATATTCCTTCTCTGTCGAGACAATTTAATGAAGAGATTTTGTGATAACAACATTGTAAATTTTCTAGTGTCAATGGTAAAAGCGTCCTCTATCATTTGTTGCATACGCTGTTCATCACCATATTTTGCGAGCAATCTTTTTAACAATTTGGCTTTCTCTTCTATATCTTCTTCGTCATCCATATCTATATTGATTGCTTCTTGCATTTCGTCCAAAAAAAGTTTATGAGGTTTCTGCTTTTCTTCCATCTCATATTTCCATTTATGTATATCTTCTTCATACTTTTTACAAAACTCTTGAGGCAAGGTATTAATCCGCTTGAGACTATCATTCACGTCTCTTATCATTTCGATAACGCTACCCTCATTGTATTTTTGAGATTTTACAATATTGCAAAGTTCCAACGCTTTTGCATTAGTTTCTTCAATCAATTTTAAATCTATTGGTACATTCATTTTTGTTATTGCTATAACGCTTTTGTTTATGTGATTAAAAATCGGTGCAAATTTACGGAAAAGTATCGACATACCTTTTAATTTTGAGAAAAATATGCCGCTTTTATTTGAATGAGCGGTACTATTTTCCTTTACCTTTTCCCCGTCAACTCCTCAAAAAACGAATCCCGATAGGAATTGCCAATCGCTATTTCGTACGATTTGATAAATACGTCGTTGTTGTCGAAAGAATCAATCTGTTTCCTGTTCACGATATACGAACGGTTGATACGGAAGAAGACGCTTTGAGGGAGCAAGTCCTGTATGTTTTTCAGGCTCATCCGGGTAATAATCCGCTTGTCTTCCAACTGGATGATGACGTAGTCTTTCAATCCTTCGACGAAAAGAATGTCTTTCAGGTTCACTTTGAAATAACGGCGGTCGGATTTGACAAAGATATATTCGTCTCCGATGTTTTCTACTGCCTTTTTTTCCTCATCCAGAAGCAGCGAATGATAGGCGATTGCCTTTTCCACTGCCTTTCTGAATTTGGCAGGTTCTATCGGCTTGACTAAATAGCCGACCGCGTCCACTTCGTAGCTGTCCAAAGCATATTCAGTGAAGGCGGTGATGAATATCACCAGCGTTGTTTTCGGAATGCTTTTGGCAAATTCCATTCCGTTGATTCCGGGCATCTGTATGTCCAGAAATACCAGATCGACCGGATTTTCGTTCATGAAAACGGCTGCCGATTTTGCACTGTTGAGACTGCCCAGCAGTTCAAGCGCAGGGATTTCTTCTACTAATTTTTTGACGCCTTTACGGGCAATCGGTTCGTCATCGACTATGATACACTTCATATTTTTATCTGTAATTTAACGGTATAACATGTTTCCTCCTCCTGCAATT
>JAIRZR010000520.1 GCA_031267155.1 Prevotellaceae bacterium
ATATCATCCCGCCCCTCTGTCTTTAATTCTGTACTCTTTCATAAGGTCTCAAAGGAACCAGTTATTACATTACCGACATCGGGAACCTGACTTACGGACAGGCTCTCCGCCTGTGGGATCACCGGTCTTCCTGCGAAACGATTCTGCAAAGTTATTTATTTTTTTGCATTTAGCTTGCTTAATGGGGGACTGACGGGATTCTTACCGACTTTCGACTGTTTTCTACCGATATTTCATCCCTTACGGGATTTTTTGTCGCATCAATAATCTGGAGACTGCGCTGAGCTTGTGTTTGCCATTGACATTGATGCTTCTGACAGGAAATAATATTTCACCTTTATCTCACAATTTTAGCCCGCGCACTGTTACATCCTGTTTATTTTTTTTATCACCGAATAAAAAAAAATACTTACTTTTGCGCGGTGAAAACGCAATATTTTTTAGGCATGAAAAGTTTAATTAAAAGCAAAAAAACACATAAACAGACCCGGAGATTTGCCGGCAAACTGCAGACAGCGGAAATTAATATCAACACTGTAAACGGTTTTATAATGAAGAAAATGATCTTAAACGTCGCCATGATAACGCTGGCGATACTGATTGGCAGCGCCGGATATTCCCAGAAGAGAAAACAGAAGGAAAAACAGCCGGCAAACATGACTGTGATGACGCTTGGACAGGAAACCCTCTACGGGCCATACACTCCCGATCTTGCGTCCATACGCCGGCACGAATGTCCCGAATGGTTTCGCGACGCCAAGTTCGGAATGTTTCTCGACTGGGGACTTTACTCCGTGGCGGGATGGGACAATCCGAAAAAAAGCGGAGCAATGTATCCCGACTGGTATATGAAAAACATGCTTGGCGGAGCCGTGAAGGAATATCACGAAAAGACATGGGGAAAGGACTTTATGCCCGACGATTTCATTCCGCTCTTTACGGCAGAGAACTACAATCCCGAATGGATTATTGATCTTGCAAAGGACGCCGGAATGAAATACGTGATCCCGTTCTGCAAGCATCACGACGGTTTTTGCCTCTGGCCCAGCAGTTACACCGAGCGCGACGCCATGGACATGGGACCAAAGAAAGACCTGATTCGTCCGCTGGTGGACGCATGTTACAGGAACGGGCTGAAATTCGGATTCTATTTCTCTCTCGACGAATGGTATTATCCCGTAATCAAAGACGGAGTAAAGCAAATCCGCGAATGGGCTTCACGCAAATATACTCCCTGGGACGAATCGAAAATGAAGATTCACCTTACGGGAAAACATCCGGTCGAAGACTTTTTCGGCGACTACATCGTACCGCAGGCTAAGGAGTTTATCAATCTTTATGACCCCGACATTCTCTGGTTCGACGGCGACTGGGACATGTTTGCCGACGAATATCATTCGCCCGAAATCATTTCCCATTTCTACAACCACGCTGCCGGACGCAAGGAAGTCGCCCTCAACGACCGCAATGGACGTACGCGCTTCAAAATCGGCGATTTTTTCTGCAGCGAATACCACCGTTTGCCGAAAGGCTACGAGATGATGCATCCCTGGGAGGAAAACCGCGGCATCAGCCAGTCCTTCGGCTACAATCGCGAAGATACGGAGGAAAATGTGCTGAGCGTAAAGGATTTTATATACATGTTCATCCGCACCGTCAGCGAAAACGGCAACCTGTTGCTGATAGTCAATCTCGACGGCACGGGCGGACTCCCCGAAGTGCAGGAACGCCGCCTGCGCGAGATCGGGACGTGGCTTAAAGTCAACGGCGAGGCAATCTACAACACCCGTCCCTGGCTTACGCCCGTGCAGAATTTGACGTCGGGAACAATCGTGCAAAACGACGGGACGCTCGGCGGGGCTGCCGTTGCGAAAGATAAAGAGGACGAAAACCGGAAGGACGAAATCCGTTTCACCCGCAGCAAGGACGGTAACACGATATACGCCATCTGTACCGCATTCCCGAAAGACAGACTCGAAATCAATTCGCTCTATTTGAACAGGGGAAAATCGACCGTTACGATGATTGGCGCCGAAGAGACACAGCTCGAATGGGCGCAGCATCCCGGAAACGACTATACCAAACTGGTGGTAAAGATTCCCGATTCCCTTTACGGCAAACGTAAAAACGAGTATGCATGGGTATTTAAAATTACATTCTAAACATGAAAACTTATATAGAAAACGGTAAAAAATACTGGAATAATACAGGTCGCAAATTTATTGTCCTCATGTTTTTCCTCCTGTGTATCGCGACGGCGGGCGGAGCGCAGAACGCTTCATGGCAGTCCGATTTCACAAAAGGCGAAACCGGCGCGCTGCCCGGAGGATGGTCGCTGACAGCATTCAGTCAGGACAATTCCCCGCGCTTCGAGTTGCAGAAAGACGGCGAAGGCGCTTACCTTCTGCTTGCCGGCAGGGGCGATTCGGCGGCGGTGGCTTACCTCTCGACCCGGACGCGGCTCGACCCCGGGACATACGCATACAAAGCGCTCTTTTCCATCTCCGAAGACGTCAATCCGCAGCGCAACCTGCTGTTTCAGTGCAAGGCAAGCAGTCACGACGGGATATTCAAATTCTACCGTCTCGACAATGGTCTGGTCGAAGGACGCGGCACTGTCGAAGTCAAAGGCAGGGAAACGCGCGACGCCGAGCTGAGAATCTATTACCGTTTCAATGCCCGCGGCGAAGTAAAGCTGCGTTCGCTGTCCCTGACCCCCGCCGAACCCGTGAAACCGCGCTGGGCAAGATTCGCCTGCACGCAGGGAAACCTGAATGCAGGACAGATAGCGGCAGTCGCCGAACAGGCTGCGCGCGACAGCGTCGACCTGCTGCTCTATCCCGAACACGTTGCCCAGAAAAGCGGCGACGCCTCGCAGGGCGACGCACTGATGGAAATGCTCTCCGCGCTGGCTGCGAAGCACCGGATGTACGTAGCCGCTTCGATACTGGCGATAGACAGAACGGACGGACGCAAGTACAACAGGGGAGTGCTCTACGACCGGCAGGGACGCCTCGCCGGCGTGTACGACAAGATACATCCCTACAGCCCCGAAGTAAACGAAAAAGGCGTGTCGCCCGGAACGAAAACCGATATTTTCAGTACCGATTTCGGGAAGGTAGGCCTCATGATCTGTTACGACAGCTGGTTCCCCGACGTCACCGAACTGCTGGCGCTGAAAGGTGCGGAAGTCATCCTGTTTCCCGTGGCGGGATATTACAGGAGCATCATTCCGGCACGCGCTTCCGACAACGGCGTGCGTTTCGTGATCAGCGTCCTGGGGAAAAGCTACGGCATTTTCGACACGGCGGGACGCGACGTCCAGAACCCGGACGGAGACAGGTCGGTAAAGACGAGCGGTAAGACTTTCAAAGACGTACGGACTTTCGAGGTGGACGGTATCGGGATGCTGGCTGCAAGCCTCGACCTGAACTGCAATATCTCTCCGCACTATAACGGAGGGAAAATGCTGGAAGCGCCGGGCGGCAAACGCAACCGCGCAGAACAGATACTGTATCTCGAGGATATGATAAAACAGGAAAAGGCACGCTGGTGGGAAGAAGAATAATAAATGAAATATAAAAAATATGAATTATGGGAAAGATTGAGGGAAAGATTGAGGGAAAGATTTTAGAAAATATTTTAGAAGAGTTGCGGGGACTTAAAAACGTGACCCTGTTGGGAATAAAAAAAGTTCTTACAGTGAGCGACGCGGCGCTGTTGACCGGATTAGACAAATACCATATTCGCGAACTGGTTTTTTCAAGGAAAATCCCTTACCATCAAAGTCAGAGCGGCGAACTTGTCTGCTTTGACAAGTCGGAACTGGAAGAATGGATGCTGCAACAACGCGTTGAAACCGTTGCCCCCGCTGATGAGGAGATCTATCAGTTGCTGAGTACGAGTATATGCGACTTTGGATTGTCTGAGAGAGTAACGAATTGCTTGAAAACAGCGGATATTAAAATTCTTGCCGATTTGGTGCCACTTTCAAGAGAAAATTTGATGCCACTTCGCCATTTTGGAAAAAAATCAATGGAAGAACTTGATGAACTTTTAGAAAAGCATAATCTCAGTTTCGGTATGGATGTTGCAAAGTATTATTTAAACAGGGAGACCAGACCATGGAAAGAACGGAACCCCTTTTACACGTTTTCACGATATTAATTTATTTCACAATATTTAAGTAATATGAATATGAAACAACAGAATTTTTCGCGCCGCAGCTTCCTGAAAACAGGGACAGCTCTTGCGGCGGCGTCCGTCGTTAGCCCGCAGTATTTATGGGCAAAGGGGGGCGCAATGTCTGAAGATGGCGATATCTTCAGCAAGTTCAAGTGTCCGCAATGGTTCAAGGATGCAAAGTTCGGACTGTGGCTGCACTGGGGGCCGCAGAGTATTCCGGCAAAAGGCGCCGGATGGTACGCAAGCCACATGTATCTCCAGCCCGAAAAAAGCGGCAAGTCCTTCGGCAAAAATGCCTGGCCCTATCACCGCCTGACATTCGGACACCAGTCGGAATTTGGCTACAAGGATATCTGCAATCTCTGGAAAGCCGAGAATTTCGATGCTGAACAGACCATTCAGCTGTTCATGAAATGGGGAGCGCGATATGTGGCGACCATGGCCAATCATCACGACAACTACGATCTGTTCAACAGTTCCATCCACAAATGGAATTCTGTCAACGTGGGACCGAAGCGCGACATTCTCGGCGAATTTGCCGAAGCTGCCCGCCGCAATCACCTGCCGTGGATGGCTTCGGTACACACAGCCAGGGCAAAATCGTTTTTCGCCTCCGCTTTCGGCTCGGATCTGAGCGGATTCCGGATGGATGCGCCTTACGACGGCAATCTGACAAAAGCCGACGGCGCCGGCAAATGGTGGGAAGGTCTTGATCCGCAGCAGCTGTATGCCGCCAACTATCCCGCGTTCGAGTCCGAACTTCGTCAGCGCCATCTGGATCTGGTAAACAACTACCGTCCCGACATGATCTATTTCGACGACAACAAGATTGAAGACCCGATGATGGACGCCTGCATCCAGCTGTACAAAAACAGCCTGAAGGAACACGGTTCGATACAGGCCATCATTACTGTCAAGCAAAAACAGCAGGGTACGCTGCTCGATGTCGAAATGGGTATCGCCGAGGGTATGCCCGACGAATACTGGCAGACGGATACTTCCTTTCATCAGGACTGGTTCCTGAAAACGGAAGAAAACACCGAACTTCTCCACAACGAAAGGTCTCTGACGGAACTGCTGGTCGATATCATAAGCAAGAGAGGCGCGTTGCTGCTCAATATTGCGGTCAACCACGACGGTACGATTCCCGATAATCAGGCGGTCATCATGGAGGCTTTCGGAAAATGGCTTCACACAAACGGCGAAGCTGTCTATGCTACCGAACCGTGGAAAATATACGGGGAAAACGGCGCTGCCGAAAGCGGAAAATTCCGTGAACGCCGCGTAAATACCGCTCCATGGGATTATAATGTGATTCGTTTCACCTGCAACAGGGACAAAAAGACGCTCTATGTTCATGTCTTCGGCGATCCCGCCGGCAGGGAGATAAATATCGGCGCTCTGGCAGACAAAAAACTCTTCCGCGGCAAGGTGAAAAACGTCTCGCTCGTAGCCGGCGGCGATCCCGTCAAATGGTCGATGAAACCGCAGGGACTAAGCGTGCTGTTTCCGGAAAAACTTGCATCTGCAAACTGCAATGTCCTTAAGGTAACGACAAGCGGACTGTGGAAATGATTGGACACGGCAATCAGGATGTCTTTAGCACACAGATAATACAGATTGGATAAACACAGATTTATTATTTATCTGCGAAAATCTGTCTAATCTGTGTCATCTGCGTGCTTTTGAGACAGCCTCGCCGAGTTTGTGTTTTGATATTGATATTGATGCTTCTTTCATATAACAATATCGCAAACGGCTAATATAAATCAGATTATGGATGCGACAAAAAATCCCGTCAAGGATGAAATATCGGTAGAAAACAGTCGGAAATCGGTAAGAATCCCGTCAGTCCCCCATTAAGCAAGCTCAATGCAAAAAAATAAATAACTTTGCAGAATCGTTTCGCAGGAAGACCGGTAATCCCACAGGCGGAGAGCCTGTCCGTCAGTCAGGTTCC
>JAIRZR010000016.1 GCA_031267155.1 Prevotellaceae bacterium
TGGCAACATTTAATCCTGTAGTCAGAACAAGCAAGGAGTTTAGTACGGTGTATATCTTGATTTCGCACAAATCTAAAAGCGATTACATCAAAACGAGGATGCAAATTCACAAGTCGGGAATCAAAGATGGGAAAATAGTTGATTACGGTATTTTGTCGAACTGTGCCATCCAAATCAAAAGGTATATTGACCGGATGAATGAAATTAACTCCGAAAACATGAGCGTGCAGGAGATAAAGAAGTTTTTGATGAGTGATGGCGAGCAAATATCGTTTACAAAGTTTGCGAATGCTTGGATTGGTAAAATGGAAGTGGCAGGTCGAACAAAACCGGCGGCTAACTATCGGACGGCCTTACATTCACTAGTGGGATTTTGCGGTAAAAAAGAGTTGTTGTTTGCGGATATTACTTCGATGGTCATTCGCAAATGGATAGAAAGCCTCTCGGAAACCCATCGAGCCAAACAGATGTATCCGAATGCCATCAAAAAGATGTTTGAGGATGGATGCATGGAATACAATGATTATGACAACAATATTATTAAGGTAAAAAATCAGCCATTCAGAGCGGTTAAAATTCCGTTTGCCGATGTTCCTGATAAAAGGTCGGTTGAGGCTATCGCTATCCGCGAGATTCTGAAAGTGAGGCCGGAGACGGCGAGAGAGGAGTTTGCGCACGACATGGTGATTCTTGTGTTTTCCTTGGCTGGTATCAACTCCATAGATCTTTACGAGCTTCCTCTCGCGGCTTTCTCGGATGGAAAGATTAAGTATAATCGTTCCAAAACCAAGTTTAACCGGAGGGACAAGGCCTATTTTGAAATATCGTTTCCGGAATCATTGATTCCAATCCTGAAAAAGCATAAAGGGAAAAAACGGCTGTTTAATTTCTCGGAAAGATATACCACGGCGGATACTTTTTCGCAGAACGTAAATAAAGGGCTGAAATCGCTTTGCGAAAAGGCCAAGACACAGAAGATAACGGTGTATTGGCTTCGTCATACCTGGGCGACCGTTGCCCTGAATAAGTGCGGAGCAAGCATCGAACAGGTGGCTTTTTGCCTAAACCATTCTTCGGCGCACAAAATAACCGAGACGTATATCACGAAAGAGTTTACGCTGGTCGATGAAATCAATCGGCGCGTCTGTGAATATGTTTTTGGAGATAAGAGCGAGAACCACTGATTGCAAATCCCGAAGCCAGGCAGAAGAGGTGCAGATAGAAATTGCTATTGGGTTTAAAAAAGCTGACTGAGAGGAGAATCATAATCGTGGCAATAAAAATTATCATGGGCTTCGATAGGGCGGACTTTCTATTTACTCCAAAATACAGGCCCATTAATACATAGATCATGCCGCTTGCTCCAACCGTCGGCATTGGATAGATGGCCGGAGGAATAAACGAACACAGAAATGAGGCAACAATAGCAATCGTTGCCAGCAAGTATTTGTTCATGGATTTTCAATAATTTTTACCGTGTTTATATTCTCTCAACTCGTTATACCTCATTTTCAACTCTACGTGCTTTTCGATGTCAATTCCCAGATACCCACACAGGTCAATCGTTCGGATGATTACGTCGGCCAGTTCATCAGGAACTGTATTCTTGATGGTTCTTTCAAATAATGATTTCCACTCCTCTACTTTGACCGGATTGGTAATAATAGATAGGCCCTCCTTTGTTGGATATTTTTCCTCTCTGTCCGCCTCCAATGCCTCGCTCAATTCCGAATGAATGAGGGCTATTTGTTGAGCGAAAAAAGCGTGTTCTAATACCCGCACGCTAGTGTTATAGCAGCCGTCTTTTACATTGTCGTAGAAGCCGTGTTTTACGGCGTTGTCGTGAATTTCATCACGGAGTTCGTTTAGTGTCTTCATTGTGCTTTCTTCGATTCCAAAACGCTCAATAATCCGTCCAGTAACGCGCTTTCGGCGGCTTCATATGTTTACAAAAGGATATAGGATTTATGAACAGGCAAATTAAATTCCGCGGAAAGCGGACAGACAACGGAGAATGGGTATTTGGGTACCTGGTGCATGACTGCGTAATCCGACAAAGAGGAATTGCAGTGGGAACAAATAATATGTCGTGCGAGTGTGAAGTTTCATGCAGCGGGTGTAGGGTCATCCCCGAAACCGTTGGGCAGTTCACGGGGCTTTACGACAAAAACGGAAAAGAAATCTACGAGGGGGATATACTTGACTATCCGCATCGGGAAGTGAGAGATTGCAATGTGGTGACGTATGAGGAATGGGGGTTCATGCTAACACATGGAGATGGCGGTAGATTTCTCCCGTACAATTCTGAAATCATCGGCAACATTACAGACAACCAGGATTTACCAACAGCAAAATAAGGTTATGAGTATCATTGAATTTTTACAAAATTTTTTGCCCGATTGTGCCGCAAGGAGACGGGCGTTAAATGCTAAGCACCCTGGATTAGATTCGGGAGGCATTGACAGGATGATGATTATGTATTTCCGCGAAGCTCTGCAAAACTTCGCAGACAAGTACTATCGGCAGATTATTCGCAACTGCGATGCCGAGACGATTGACATTTACGATTTGGAACAACCTGAAATAGAGGAGTTATGAATGAATATCAAAAAAGCCGGATAGCGCAAATAAGAAATTGCGCATCTATTTACGAACTGTCATTTGTGATATGGACAAAAGAAATGGAGGAGGCGATGCGGTCAAGCCGCGAGATATACCGCGCGCCATTTCGGTTATGGGTCGAAGAATACATGCACGATTTGCCGCATACCCAGTGGCAATATGAAACGCCATACGATTTGGCGAATGATATATGGAAATATCATACGATAGAAAACAGGGGGTATTATGAGGAAATAAAGGACACGCTTATTGAATGGATAGAGAACAATAAATTATTAAATACAAATGAGTTAGGAGAGTATAAAGGGGATTATTTGTGTGATGAAATGACACGTAAGGCTTGTGCACTTGGCTACGTAGAAGAGAATGATACATACACTTTCCTTTCGCAGACAACACATGTTTTAATACCCGAACTTTTGCAATTCAAGCCAAAAAGTGCGGGCGAGCATGAGCCGTGGTTCGGAGAAAGGTATGACACAGAATCAACCGCCAAACGAATCCAAGTCCTCAAAGATTTAATCGAAATGATTAGTCAAAAGGAATCGGATTAGGAGGACAATGCAATGAGAGTAGGACTAATCGCAGCCGACGGGCACAACTTCCCAAACTTGGCCCTGATGAAAATCGCCTCGTACCACAAACTGCGGGGCGATACGGTCGAATGGGTGAATTACTTCGAGCGGTACGAAAAAGTGTACATCGCCAAAGTATTCACCTTCACGCCCGACATTCAAACCGTTATCCAGGCCGATGAAGTGGAGCGCGGGGGAATCGGCTACGACGCCCGAAAGAAGCTGCCCGAAGAAATTGACGGAATGGAACCGGATTATTTGATTTACCCCGTGTGCGAATGGTACGACGGGAAAACGGCCTACGGCTTCTTAACGCGCGGCTGTATCCGTAAGTGCCCCTGGTGCATCGTTCCGAAGAAAGAGGGCAAGATAAGCTCCTATCGGGACATTGAAGTGGTTTTTCAGGGCAGGAACTCCGCCATCCTGATGGACAACAATATCCTTGCTTCCGACTTCGGATTGCAACAGATCGAAAAGATTGTCAGATTGGGATGCACGGTAGATTTCAATCAGGGATTGGATGCGAGATTG
>JAIRZR010000481.1 GCA_031267155.1 Prevotellaceae bacterium
ACAGCCGAAAAACAAGGAAACCGTCATGCCTGTATGATTGGGAGCAATTGAAGGCGAAATATCCCCAAAAACCGCTATCTTTGCCCCGAATTTTTAATAAATGAGAAGAGGGGCAGTCCGTGCGTGAGTTCGGGCTGCTCCGTTTTTTATGTTCTACTATATAATTTCAATGGATTGTTGTATATAATTTCCCGGAGAAATTGTATCTTTGCATCAGAAACAGACAGGGTTATATGGAAACAGTCAGAAACATTATCTCATACATTGGCGCCTTTCTTTTAGTATTCGCGCCGGTCTCGGTTTTTACAGAAGCCGTTTTTGACCGCCTCTACCCGAAAGCTTTCAGGAACCCGTTTGTATTATATCTGCCTGCCGCCGTAATTTCTGCTTTTCTTGTAATGATGTATTTCGTTCCGCCGTGTTACTGACAGCAACAAACCCTTCCGGAATATTCCATTTCAGGGCAACATCTGGACGTAAATTATTCCAGCATGCAAATAACATGTTGAGATACAGCCGATACGGGAATTAGCGGTTCGGAAGGTTGTGCGGCTCCAATTCAATTGAATGACTTAACGATTGGCATAGCTCTATTCTTGAGGACTTCGACCGTTGTATTTTTTACGGAAGAACCCTCCTGAAATATTTTTGCGCTATACGAATTTGTCATTAATTGCGTTTTTGGATTATATCCGGTGTTCGAAATTTTATATGCTTTTGTTTTCATATAGTTTGTTTTAATCTTCATGTTTCCATCCTTCATGCGTTCTATTGTCAACCAAATTCATTTGAAAAGGCATTCCCGGGGCATTTAAAGGCTGTTTTTCCAATATACCTTCACTCAGAAAAACATCCGTTCCGTTACTTATGGATTCTATTAATCCTCTCCTGAAAGAATATGGAACTTTGGCCGATTTACTCAACATAATAACTGGATTGTAAGGAATTTCCAATTCCAATTCATTGTTGATATCATTAAAAATACCTTGAATAATCTCATACTGTTCCATGGTGGGTTTCTCTATCGGAAGCCCCAAACTTTCACTCGCCTCTTTTCTTCGTATTGAATAATCATGGCTTCCCGAATCACTGCAAAGGAACTTAATGATGGCATCTTCTTTTTCTTCTTTAAAATTTTGCCATTTCATCAATTTTCGAGCCAGCATCTGTATCTGACGTTTGGATTTATAAACCTGTCCAAGCGTCAAGGGGTGAATTTTTTCCGAGAGATTCAACAGTATTTCCGTCATATTTTTCGGATCAACAATACCAAAGTCCTTTCTGGCCATTTCGATATACGCATTGACATATTCTACGCTTACGGGAACCCTTGCATTCGGGTCTGCCACACCTGGTACGGACGGATTTAATGGCCCGTTAATACTCGGATCAATAGGCCCCAGCATCGCCTGCTTGGTCATAACAATATTGTTTGCGCCTAAACAGATTAAAGTCCCCGAACTAAAACAATTCGACGGAATAATAACTTCCAGTTCCTTGCAAAAACTACGAATCAGATTGACCAAACTCCATGCCGTCAATGTCTCTCCGCCATTGGTGTACAAGTATAATGAAATTTTCTGACTATCGCCAATTTCATCCAGATGTCTGGAAAATATGGCCAACGCATCATTCGCTATTTGAGTCTCCAGCCCGCTTCTGGTACTTGTTATATAAACAAGTAATTTTGAGTTTCGCTGTTCCTCTAACCGCCTGTATAAGTCCAATCTATCGTTTCGCATAGTAAAATAATATTATCCACGCTGCAAAGTTAGCACACGTTCGCGAATAATTCAAGAATTATTCGCGAACGATTCAAATTTAATCATCATTAATCTAAATTCACAATTCCGATTGTTGACTCATTAACCTGTCCATTTTGGGACAGGTATTTTAAAACACAGTATTTTTATCCGGAAGTACTCTCACCACCGATAAAACACCGTCACCCCATGCCCGCTCAGCCCCGTCAGGAACTGCCTCTGATACTGGTACCCCGCACCCCACCGGTTATAATATGCCCCCGCCCCGAATCCCGTGATCCCGAACGTCGAATAAGAGACGGATACGAATGGCGAAAACGCCTTTTCCTTCGTAACAGTCCGCACCGTCTGCAGCGGGATGAAGGTATACCTCACCGAATCGACGCGGTTATACTGCACGTCAAAGCCGACGTCCAGCTTTCCGAAACTGTTGTCAAAGAGCGGCTGCAGGTATCGCCGCTTCACCTCGTAGTCGGCAATGATGGCGGCCGTGTCGACCACCTCCCGCGTGTACGTGATCCTGTCCATATACACCGTATCGACCCTGACGGGAAGGCGGGAGTGCGCCGACGAATCCGGGATGATTACCGGTTCAAGCGTCGGGACGGAATCGCTCATGAATACCCGCTCCGTGATTTCTTCGGTTTTGAACGCAATTGTCTTCCGTCCGAGCCAGAACCCGGCAGTGAGGCCGACGGCCACACAGATCACTACTGTCCATACCGACGGCGAAGTCTTCAGTTTAATGTCCATGACTTACCTGTAATGATATTTCCGGTTGCAGTGGTAACATCCGTCATATCCGAAGAA
>JAIRZR010000025.1 GCA_031267155.1 Prevotellaceae bacterium
TATAAGGCAGACAATCATCAATTCGGGGATATTGACGAAAAACGAATTAAAATTATATTTCCAGCAATGAAGTACTTCCATTCATATGCCAATAAAAAGCCCGCAATTCTTCTTATGGACAAAGATTCCATTCCTCCGGGAATGACCATTCGGGTATACATCTCTACTTATCCCCGTAATGCCCCCTTGCCGACAAAACAAGCACTCTCACTTCATCATCCTCAATCATATAAACAAGCCGGTGCTTCCGCGTAATTCGTCGCGACCACAGTCCGGGACGATACCGCAAAGCCTCCGGCTTACCCGTACCCGTCCGCGGATGCTCCTGCAACTCCCCGACCAGCTTCATAACCCTGCCATACGCATAAAGTTCCGACCTTTTCAGCGCCGCAATATCCTCTTCCGCGTCCTTCATAACCAGCACACTATATATCACAAGCTTTCAAAATATTGATGAAGTTCCTCTTTATCCCTGAGAACCGTATATCTCCCCTCCTCATACTGCGTCATAGCCCGATCGATTTTCGCAAGCATCTCCGGCGTAAAATACAAATCACTCTCCGTCACCGGGACAAGCGAATACGCCTTACCCTTCTCCCATTGAACGACAACCCGCTCCCCCTCGTCAATACGACGGAGATATTGCGCCTGATTATTCCCGAACTCCCTGCCGCTAATAACTAACATAACTTCCAAATTTTAACTGTACATTAATTCCGCACAAAGATAACGCCATTTTCCGCCCCCGCAAAAAAAACAGCCATTTATTTACGCGCCGTTAATGTCCGTTACGCGCCGTTCCATTTATTTCGTATCTTATAATCTTTCTTTTGTCGTCATAGCGATATTTATCAGTATCTTTGTATTCGAAATTCAATTTTAAAATTTTATGTTGCTGAAAATTTTTAAGGTCAGAAAAAAAAGAAACCTCAGAAAGAAGCTCATTTTCCATCTGTTACAGAATACGACAAGCGATCCTTCGAACATCGTATTAGAAGCCGAACACATGTATCGGTATATTAACGGGGCGCTTCGGATGAAGGATTTTGACGAGTATTTCGGGGCGCCTGAGTCAGAAGAATATGTAGGAGAAAATACTCCTCAGCCTGTTGAAGTTCCAAAAGAAATAAACGGAAGAAACGAACGGGCCGAAAAACCGTTTAAACCGATTCACTCGCTTTAGGAGTAAACCGGACAACACAAAACTTAATTAAGTTCCGATGAAAGATATGAAAGAAACAATAGAAATCCCAAGATTGGGAGCGCATTTTGGAATAGAAAAGAAGAATGCGCCGAACTGGTAGATGACCTTTATACTCTGGCGAGTATATGGGAAGAGGTAAGACTTTTTTACCGCACCACCGTAGTCCCGGATGGCTTGCGCAAGGATTTTTCCCGATTGGAAGATATTCAGGCGCAGATACAGGACCATATAACGCATAAAATTCTTTTATCAAGAAACAGAGCATCTGAAAACTTGATGCTTAACGGTACAGCTATTAATTACGGCCCTCTCGAAAAACAGGAATGATTTCATATTCGAGTGCGCCGTCGCAAGTCTGATGCTGATGCTTCAAATATTTTGCAGACAGCTTTCCGTCACAGGATATTTGGCCGGAAAGCGTTTTCTTTCTAAGAATCGCTTCTTTTATCAGGAATGTTATGTCAAACCGGCTTGTACAATTCGGATTCGGGCATGATTCATACTGTATTTCGGGACTTTCAGGCTTTAATTCAAAGTCGAATTCACCTGTTGTCTGCGTTGCTATTTTTTTGCAAATGTGGACTTTTACGCCCGACAATTCAGGATGAAATCTGGATAACCGTTCCATAATCTTATATCTTATTTAGTTAATAGCGCTCTTATTTTTTTCTATAGCCTCACCGCCGCCCTCTGCATCTCCGTTTTCAATATATGTTCTTAAGAAAAACAACTGTTATTGCTGGACGTGATGCCTTCATGCTTTCAGCGCTCCATTTCTTTTGTATCTTAATTGCTGTTTATCTCATCACACGCTAACTGTATATTACTCTTGGTACTCATATTTAAAACGTTAAATCCCCATACTATTTGCTTAAAAAATCACGAAGTTTTGCGCATAACTCATTTAATCCAGGATCTTTATAAGACTGGTTGACTTCAAGTTCCCGTATTTCTTCATATATCTCCGCTTTAGTTGCATCGTCCGTATAATTCATATCACTAATAAAATCATTAAAATGGATATTAGCGTAATTTATCAGCATCTGCCTTAATCTGTTTGTTTCCATAATTCTACATTTAATTGATTGTTACTTGTTTAAATTATTATTCATTTTTAATATACATGTAATACTCATGCGTTCTGATTCGTAAAAAGTACCATCTTCCATAGTTGCAATTGCCTTTATAAATCTATCTTCGGGATTAGATAAAGAATTAAAGTCACTCATTTGGCTATCTGACAATCCGTAATAATTAGTAACAGTTTTATGGCTTCTAATGAAGTTCGAAAAATCGCCAATTAAATTATAGGAGCAGCACTTCGTGTCATCCATATAAATTTCAGCAAAATGAATATTTCTAAGAGTCTTATCTGCATCATTCTTATTTTCAACCGTTACCCCGATTGAATGGTTAATAGTGCGTCTATCAAATTCATCCGCAATTGTAAAGGATTTGAAAATGGATACCGTTACATCTTCGCCTTCCATAGCATCCTTTCTTTACTTTATTTCTGAGTTTTGAATACCGTTTGCTGTGACTTTGCATACAAGACGGTCATCTTGACGCGAAGCATTATTCTTCCATTGCAAAGGACGAAGATTCGACAAGTCGTCACTTCCTCCTTTAGATACAGGCCTGATATGATCTATCTCCCAACCATACTCACTATGTCTATTACCATAGTACGCAGAGCCTATCCATGCTCCACATTGGTCTTTTCGCCAAACATTCGGATCTGCACCGGGAACTACTCTTCCTTTTCCCCAAACCAATTGAATTGTTCTTTCATCAAATGCCATTGTCTTTAATTTTAGTAGTCAATATATTACCTATTTAATATCTCTAAATTATTCTCTCCAAAAACCAGCTTTAATACCTGCTCTTTTTTGTCTGCCTGCAACTTGATCTGAAGAATCGCTTCTACTGGCACCGAAGAATCTTTCGATTCCTTTCTCACATAAACATGAGGATAAGTCAACAAATAAAGAACATCAACCTCAAGTACATTTGCGATAATCTCAAGTTCGCTAACCTTTAGTTCGCGTTTCCCTTTTTCAATATTGCTAATCACGGCAGTATCCACATCTAAGGCGTTAGCGATAAGTTCCTGACTAATACCCTTTTCCTTTCTGATGTCAGTGATGTTTTTAACTATATTCATAATTTTAAAATTAAATGATTAATAATTAATATGTTGTGAGTTTATGAAAAAATATTTGAGAAATTCTCATCATAATATTGAGAAATTCTCAAAATATATATTTATCTTTGCCCCATGAATATAATAACAAAATTAGCAAACAACAAGATTATGAAGAAAAAAAACATTCGAGGAAGCATCAACGGCTTAGAGTTGGGAGAGGTCGTTACCTTCAAGGGCGATGGATATAGCATCTGTTCGGTCAGAGCCATAGCAGCAGTTATGGGCGCGGAATCGCGGAAAAGGAAGAAGTTTTCCGTAAATCTGGATTGCAAAAACGATGCAATCAAAGTGACACGGGTAAAGTGATCGGAAAGGAGATATAAAGATGAAAAGAATTTTAGTAGAAAGAGGAGAAACAAGCCGGATAGGTCGGCTGCGCCTGGTGACGGATCAGACCGTGCGCAACGCACTGCGCGGGCTTACCGAGGGAGAAAGGACGGAACGGATTCGCGCCGAGGCGCTCCGGGCCGGAGGTGTAGAGTTGCCGAAAAGGCGGATAAAAAGAGAGGTCGATAATATTAATGTATAGAGATCATGGACGAACAGCTAAAAACAATAGTAGAAAATCTGATCGAAAAAACCGGGAAAGGCGAAATCGAATGGACGGGAAACGCGGGTGCCAACATTATAGCCCGTATTTCGGATTACACGATAGTCTTTTCCATAGACATTTTTCCACACTATACACTTGGGATACATAGCAAAGCAGGTATGATGAAACTTCTCTGCGCAAAAGATGAAGAATGGGCCGACTTGCTCCACACTCTGTATAGTGTTGTGCAGGAATATCATCAAAGAATAGCTGATAAAGCGCTCAAATCGCTTGCCGAATTACTCGCCAGACCGGTCATCGAAACTCCGACCCTGACCGCCATCCTCAACAAAGAAATCCGGTTCACCACCCTGTCGTGCCGTGCAATAAACGGACTTACCGGTGGCGGCATTGAGACT
The DNA here is from genome assembly GCA_031267155.1 of Prevotellaceae bacterium. Lineage (GTDB taxonomy): Bacteria > Bacteroidota > Bacteroidia > Bacteroidales > UBA932 > JAIRLF01. The sequence continues at coordinate 4,362 of JAIRZR010000025.1, forward strand.
GTCCGCGACATAGTCTCACTCTCCGATGCGAAGGGACTGCTTAAGTTTCGGAATCTTGGTTTTATCACTATACGTGAAGTAGAGGATTTTATCTCCGGAAACGGCCTCTCGTTCGGAATGTTCAACAGCTAAATAAATGAATCATGAAAAGAAGACGCCCCACCATCGAACCCTTAGTCATACGCGGAGACGAAGAATTTTTTTCCGCGTTCGGCATCCCCGAAAAGAAGCAGGCCGAAATGCGAACAAAAGGCCTTCCCTGCTATCATGACGGCAAGTGTTTCATATACTTCCCAGACGAAGTATCGGCCTGGATAAAAGAGAACTGGAAGATGGCCCTCCCGACCATGCCGGAAGGAAAGAAAAGCAGACCGACCGGATAATCTGTTAAAACCAATGAATATGAAAAAGAAAATCGACTTTCTAAAAATCGAATCCGCTTTCCGCATCATATTTGCCGGATTCTTCACCCTCATCGCGCTGTTCAGCCTGTGGGCCGTCGTGGTACACGGGGCGTGGTGGCATCTTCCGGGCGCGGCCATAAGCGCTACAGTAGCATGGGTAATCCTCAAGAAGTGGTAACATGGAAAAGAAAAACAGCCGCCCCGCATGGATAAAATCCCTGCCCGAGCGAGCAAGCGAAAAGTACGGCGAATGCCTTGAAGACATCGCCCTCATCATTCACCTTCCCGACCCGGAAGCATGTTTCCTCTTTGACGCCTCCTCAAAAGCCGAAGCCATCACCCGCCTTCGCCGAAAGATGGTGACGCTCCGGCGCATGATAGACGACGCCTTTGAAAGAAAAACGTATACCGCATGAGAACAGGTCACGAAATCAACGAACATGAATTTTTAAATTTTTGAATTATGGAAATATATTTAATGCAAATCACGCTCCGCAACTGGAAAGGAGCAAAAAATCAGTCGTTCGAGTTCTCCGGAAGAGAGACGACGATAGCAGGCGCCAACGGCGCCGGCAAGACGACCCTGTTTGACGCATTCGTCTGGGTTTTATTCGGCAAGGATCACCTGGGCCGCGAAGACTTCATGATCAAGCCCTGCGGCGCGCACCGTCTCGACAGCGAGGCGGAAATCATCCTGCTGGTCAACGGGAACGAAATGCGGTTCCGCCGCGTCTACTCCGAAGT
>JAIRZR010000483.1 GCA_031267155.1 Prevotellaceae bacterium
GGATCCCTTCGAATGTCTTATTCAAGGTAATCAACATTTTAGGATTACAGAACTGCGAGAACCAGATCACTTTCGGGATGAATCTCGACAGTAAAAAGTTAGGTAAAAAAGCGATTATGAAGGTGACGGACAGGTTTTTTACTTCCGACGAAGTAAACCGGATCGCTTTGATAGCGCCAATGGCAAAACTCAACATCATACGCGACTACGAAGTGGTGGAGAAACGCGAGGTAGAGGTTCCCGAAGTAGTGGAAAACATTCTTAAATGCATTAATCCCAAGTGCATTACGAATCACGAGAAAATCGGCACGAAGTTTCGGAAAGTTTCTTCCAGCCCGCTGGAAATGCAGTGCTGCTACTGTGAAAAATATATTGATCAGGAACATTTTGAGATAATAAACAGTTAAGTGTATGGCAGGAGTTTATATAATATTCGGGGTAATCGCACTGGCAAGCTATTTAGTCAGTATGACGCTACAGAACAAGTTTAAAAAGTATTCCGGCATTGCCCTTGGCTCGGGAATGAGCGGTAAAGACATTGCTGAAAGAATGTTACGCGATAACGGCATTTATGATGTTTCGGTAGTTTCGGTTGAAGGTCATTTGACAGACCATTATAATCCTGTGAACAGGACAGTCAATCTGAGCAGGAGCGTATATTCAAGTCAAAGTGTTGCAGCGGTGGCAGTTGCGGCTCACGAATGCGGTCACGCCGTGCAACATGCGAAAGCCTATCCCTGGTTGACAATGCGCTCGAACTTAGTGCCTTTACTTGGCGTATCGTCCAAATATCTTTCGTGGATACTTCTGGCTGGAATACTTACCGTCCAGATATTCCCGGCGATTCTGTTTGCGGGAATAGCGCTGTTTTCTCTCACCACGCTGTTCAGTTTCATTACATTACCGGTTGAAATCAATGCCAGCCAAAGGGCTGTCGCATGGCTGGATCAGAGGCAGATTGTCGATGCGCGTACGAAACCGGCAGTCAAGGATGCACTCAAGTGGGCTGCAATGACTTATATTGTCGCCGCTTTAGGTTCTCTGGCTACTTTGATATACTATATATTGATATTTTTAAATTCACAACGAAGAAATTAATGACTTAATATTTTTAATAATGAAACATTTAATAATTCTGGCACATCCGAATCCTGCAAGTTTCAGCAGTTCGTTGATAAAAGCCCTGCACGACCATCTCTTAGCTGAAGCTCATGAAGTGAAAATCCGTAATCTGTACGAAATTGGATTCAATCCGGTATTAAGTGCGGACGATTTTTCTTCGCTTGCGGATAATAAGACGCCGAAAGATATTGAGATAGAGCAGGAATACATCAAATGGGCAGATCATATCATCTTTGCCTATCCTGTCTGGTGGGGAAGCATGCCGGCTATTTTGAAAGGCTACATAGACAGGGTGTTATCCGAAGGGTTTGCGTATGAATATCTTGCCGACGGTCCGAAAGGACTGCTGTCTCCCCGGAAAGGCTCAACAATCTGCTCGACAGGCGCATATTCGGAAGAGTACGGAAAGGTTCAGGAGGCAATGAAACTTATTTCGGGAGAGGTTATTTTCGATTTCACAGGCATAAAGCCTTATAAACAGCTGTTTTACGGAGGCGTGCCAAGTGTCGGCGACGAAGTCAGAAAATCATATATACAAAACGCCATAAAGGAATTTTCGGAATAGTATGGATATAAAAAAGCTAATATTTAATCCTTTACAGGAAAACACCTATATTGTTTACGATGACACAAAAGAGTGCGTAATAATAGACCCCGGCTGCCAGAAACCGGAGGAAAAGAATGTGTTGAAACAATTTATCTCCGGGGCGGGACTTCGACCGAAAGTATTGCTGAATACTCATTGCCATTTCGACCATATTTTTGGCAACAACTTCGTTTGCAGTGAATACGGAATAGAATTGTGGGCGTCCGAAGGCGAGCTGGCAAATATCCGGCGGTTTGTGGCAAGCGCTTCACTGTTCGGGATTTCGGAAGAACAGCCCGGACCGCCGGCTCTCTTTCTTGAAGACGGGCAGACTGTTAAGTTCGGAAACTCTGAATTGAAAGTGATTGCTACTCCCGGACATTCTCCCGGCTCGCTGTGTTTTTATTCCGAAGCCGAAATGTTTCTTATTGCCGGAGATACTCTTTTCGCCGGAAGCATAGGACGAACGGATTTGCCCGGCGGCAGTTACGATGAAATACGGAAAAGTCTGGAAAAACTGATTGCCCTTCCCGCCGAAACATGCGTGTATTGCGGACACGGCAGCGATACGACAATCGGGAGAGAACAGCTTTATAATCCGTTTATTGCGGAAATTTAATACGATAAGGCTTTTGAATCAAACGATACAGATATTATTTCCTGACTGGTCGCAGTATGAACTGATTGACTGTGGTAATTTCGAGAAGCTGGAACGTTTCGGAAAATATGTCCTCAGACGTCCGGAACCAAAAAGCGTCTGGGACAAATCAATGACAGAAAGCGAGTGGCAAAAACTTTCGAATACGACATTTAAAACCGGCGCCGGCTTCAATAAATCCGGCAGGGAAGATTCCGGAACATGGACCGGAGAAAAGCTGCCGGAACGGTGGATTGTACCGTACAGCTATAAAGGTCTTGAAATGAAACTTAATGCCGCCTTAACATCTTTCAAGCATGTCGGGATTTTTCCCGAACAGGCTCCAAACTGGAATTATATCTACGACAGCGTGAAATCGCTTGATTTACCTTCGCCTAAAGTCCTCAATCTCTTTGCATATACCGGAGCTGCTTCGCTCTCGGCAAAAGCTGCGGGAGCAGACGTTACTCATCTCGATTCGGTGAAGCAGGTTGTGAGCTGGGCACGACGAAATATGGAGTCTTCGGGAATGGACGGCTTGAGATGGCTCATTGAAGACGCTCTGCGATTCGTCAAAAGGGAAGCAAGGCGTGGAAACCGATACAGCGGAATAATACTCGACCCGCCTGCATACGGACACGGTACGGACGGCGAGAAATGGAAACTCGAAGATAATATTCTCGAAATGATGAGTCTGTGCAAATCAATATTGACGCCGGAGAGGTCGTTTCTCGTACTGAACCTGTATTCAAACGGATTTTCCGCAATTGTTGCCGATACTCTTGTAACAAGCATTTTCACAGGCTATAAGGAGAAAACATTCGGCGAACTTGCGCTATGCGACAGATTCAACAAGAAACTCCCGCTAAGCGTTTTTTCAAGATTGCGGTTCTAAGCTTTTCAGAACATAACAAAAGGCGTTATCATAAATCGAAGCAAACCATTGCTGTTCGTCATTGCGAATGCAGTGAAGCAATCCAGAAATCTTCCAGTCAGAAAATAGCCTCTTAATGTGCTACTTACAAAAAACGTCATTATAAGGGTGCAGCAGTGAATAACAGTATTCCTGTCAATTCTGAAAAAATTCTGCTCCAATTCCGTTTTTTCCAGATTCTTTCCAGAATTGAGCTGTAGCTTTGCACCCAAGAATTATATATAAGTTAAATTTAGAAAAAAAGAAGTTAAAATGAAATTAATTAGAGTTTTAGGTGTATTGGCAGGCTTGTTTTTCCTTGTGCAGACAGCCTTTGCCCGGATAAATCCGGCGATTTCAGATAAATATTCCAATGAAGAAATTGCCGGAATGATTAAAAAGTATAAAAACGCTCATTCGCACGGGACTGTACCGTCTGCAGCGCTCCATCAAAAATTTCAGGCCGATTTTCCAAAAGCGCGTGATACGGAATGGGAAACCGACAGAGGGATTTACGAAGTCGAATTTGAAATAAAGTCCAGAGACTGCAAGGCTTATTATGATGCAGAAGGAAACTTGCTGATGCATGTTCGGGAAATTTACCGTTCGGAATTGCCTGCTATCGTCAAAAATATGGCCGAAAACAAATATCCGAAATACGATTTTGAAGATATTGAAAAAATACGGCGGGGAAGCGAAACCTTCTACAAAATCGAAATGGAACGTAAATCTTCCGATTCGGAAGTTAAACTCCTGATAGGAAAGGATGGCGTAATGCTGGATGAATTATTTGATTATTAATGTTTAAATTATAAGAATACGATGAAAGGAATAGCACGTTTAACAATGTTTTTTGCGCTTTTGAGTACATTTTGCTCATGCGAAAAAGAAGAAATGATCACGGAAACAGAATTGCCGGCAACAAGCCGCGAGTTTATCCGCTCTCACTTTCCCAATGTAGAGATAAGTCTAATTATCAGGGAAACAGAGCCGTTTTCTTCCGACTACACTGTCTATCTGACTAATGGTTTTGAAATCGACTTTACAAAATCGGGCGACTGGGACGATGTGGATGGAAAATATACGGCAATACCCGAAAGTATTCTGGCTTTACTGCCGCAAGGAATACCGGAATATGTGAAAAATACGCCGCATGACTGTCATATTGTCGAAGTGAATAAGGAACATTACGGATACGAAATTGAACTGTCAAACGGAACGGAACTGAAATTCAATTCAAAGGGTGAATTTATTCGTATTGACGACTAAAACAGACCGCGATTACGGATCGGGATTTAAAGGATTTATGCTGTCATGTCATGCATAATGATTAAAGACTGGGGTTACTCCCAGTCTTTTACATATTTTCCTGTTATATCAATATAAAACCGTTCGTCATTCAGTGATACGGTAGCAAGCCCGTCGGAAAAAGACTCTGCGTAATCATACTTGCACGGAATGATTTCGGCGCCCGTTTTGTCGATAAAACCCCATTCGCCGTTCAGCGACACAAGCGCAAGCCCTCCGGAAAAAGTCTCTGCCTGCTCATATTTGCACGGAATGATTTCGGCGCCCGTTTTGTCGATAAAACCCCATTCGCCATCCAGCAGGACAATAGCAAGCCCGTCGAGAAAATCTCCTGCGTAATCATATTCGCACGGAATGATTTCTTTGCCAGCCTTGTCGAGAAATCCCCATCCGTCGTTCAAATTTATGCAGGTAAGACCTTCGGAAAAATAACCTGCATAATCATACTTACACGGAATGATTTCGACGCCCGTTTTGTCAATATAACCCCATTTGTCGTTCAATGATACATGGGCAAGTCCTCCGGAAAAAGATTCTGCCCGCTCATATTTGCACGGGATGATTTCGACGCCTGTTTTGTCAATATAAGTCCATTTATCATTTAATAATGCAATAGCAAGCCCTTCAGAAAAATCCCCGGTATAATCATATTTGCACGGAATGACTTCGACGCCCGCCCTGTCGACAAAACCGTTTTTACCATTCAGCAATACGCGGGCAAGCCCTCCGGAAAAAGACTCTGCATAATCATATCTACATGGAATGACTTCGGCGCCTGTCTGGTCGATAAAGCCCCATTTCCCGTCCAGCCTTACACAGGCAAGCCCTTCGGAAAAATTCCCGGCATAATCATATTTGCATAGAATGACTTCGTCGCCAGTTTGGTTAACAAACCCGCTTTTGTCATTCAATAATACACGGGCAAGGCCTCCGGAAAAATTCCCGGTTTCATCATATTTATACGGAATGATTTCCTTGCCCGCCCTGTCAATGTAAGCCCATTTGTCATTCAATTTTACGCCGGCAAACCCTTCGGAAAAAGGCTGTGTATAATTGTATTTGCACGGAATGACTTCGGCGCCCGTCCTGTCAATAAAACCCCATTTGTCATTGAATTTTACACTGGCGCGCCCTTCGGAAAATTTCCATGCCTCATCATATTTATACGGAATGATTTCGGCGCCCGTCCTGTCAATATAAGCCCATTTGTAATTCAGTTTTACGCCGGCAAGCCCTTCGGAAAAGGAATGAACATTATCATACTTGTATGGAATGATTTCTCTGCCCGCCTTGTCAATGTAAGCCCATTTGTCATTCAATTTTACGCCGGCAAGCCCTTCGGAAAAATTCCATGTATCATCATATTTATACGGAATGATTTCCTTGCCCGACCTGTCGATAAAACCCCATTTGCCGTTGAATTTCACATTGGCACGCCCCTCGGAAAAATTTCCCGCCTCATCATATTTATACGGAATGACTTCGTTTCCCGCCTTGTCAATATAAGCCCATTTGCCATTCGAATTTACCGGCGTAAGCTCTTCGCTGTCTTTTCTCATTTTTCCTGGTATAAACAGTCCCAGTAATAGCCCCGCAATCCCCAAAAGAATATATATTACAGATTTGGAGTTCAGTTTTGCTGAGGTACGGGCGATTTTTTCGCGATTTTGATAACGCAAATCTTCAGGTAGTGAGTCAATTTTCTTCAATTGTTTAATTTTACTTATTAAATCCAAAAAACATTATTTTAAGGGCACAAAAGTAATGTGTTTTTCTTACATCCCGTTTTTTCTACTCTGAAATGGAGAGTGTATTGGAAATTTTCATGTATATTTGTCCGAATTTTATAGCTATAAATAGCATCCGATATGGTAAAGAGGATATTAAACACAAAAAAACAAAGCTCATGCGTGAATTGAAAAATACGGGTAACATACTGACATGTAATACTTGCGAAACGGGAATCATCCTGCATTGCGAAAACGCCGATGTTCGCATCTCCATCTATTCATCTTCCATAGTGAGAATCGATGTGTCGTTTAGCAGGATATTCGAGGCTTTTTCGTATGCCGTTGAAGCCCTGCCGCAGGCAAATCTCCATACAATTATTGACGGCAATACTTTCATCGAAATAAGGACAGACAGCTTTATTACCCTTATAAACAAACATCCTTTTGCCGTCGCCTTCAAGACGCTGACGGGTGAGATAATCAACAGCGATGAACCCGGACTGTACAATTCGCAGCTGGAAAATCATGTTACGGCATACAAAACTTTGCAGGAAAGAGAGCGTTTCATCGGGCTGGGCGAAAAAAGCGGCGGACTGGACAAGCGTTCATGCGCTTACACAAATATAAATACCGACAGTTTTGCATACGGAACCGAAACCGACCCTCTTTACGCTTCGTTCCCCTTCTATATCGGCTTGCATAACAATCTGTGTTACGGGATTTTTCTGGACAATACGTATCAGAGCGATTTCAATTTCGGAGCAAGCAATAACAGGTTTTCTTCATTCGGCGCGCGCGGAGGAAATCTGAACTACTATTTCATACATCATCAGTCTGTAAGCGGGATAATAAAATCATATACACATCTTACGGGACGAATGTCGCTGCCTCCTCTCTGGAGTTTGGGATATCATCAAAACAGATACAGCTATTACCCTGATACCGAAGTGTTGAGAATTGCCGAAACATTGAGGGAAAAGAAAATCCCCTGCGACAGCATAACTCTGGATATCCATTATATGAATGAATACATGTCATTTACATGGGACGGGACGAGGTTTCCCAATCCCGGGAAACTGCTGGATAAACTCAGGGACAGGGGTTTTCGGACAACGGTGATTCTTGATCCGGGAATAAGGTCGGATACGGCCGGCAGTGCGGGCGATATATTTCTCAAATACGTTGACGGACAGGACTATGAAGCCCAGGTATGGCCCGGATGGTGCAAATTCCCCGACTTCACGAATCCCGAAGCCGTAAAATGGTGGGCTGATAAAATTAAAACGCTTTTGGAACAGGGCGTTGCGGGGATATGGAACGACATGAACGAAATCTCAACATGGGGACAGAAAATGCCGGATAACATTATCTTCCATTTTGGCGGAGAAAAGGCGTCCCATCTCAAGGCGCGCAATATCTATGGACTGCAGATGGCTCGCGCCGGTTACGAAGGATATGTGAAACACTGCAAGTTACGCCCGTTTATGCTTACCCGTTCCGCGTTTTCGGGCATTCAGAGATATTCGGCTGTGTGGACAGGCGACAATACTGCCGAAGACAGTCACATGCTGATGGGAGTGAGGATGTTGATGAATATGGGTATCACGGGTGTTGCATTTACGGGCATGGATATTGGCGGTTTTTTGGGAGAAGCCGGTCCAAATCTTTATGCACGGTGGATGCAGGCAGGCGCTTTTACTCCGTACATGCGCAATCACAAGCAAATCAACACCAAATCTTCGGAGCCGTGGACGTTCGGCGAAGAAGTTCTGGAAATATCGCGCAATTATATCAATTTAAGATACAGACTTTTGCCATACATTTATTCTACATTCAGGGAAGCCTCGCTTACCGGCATTCCCGTCATGCGCACTCTGGCAATAAAACATGCTTTCGACGATAATATTTACAATAAACTGTATGAAAATCAATACTATTTTGGAGACGCTTTTCTTGTCGCGCCTTTCGACAGCATTCAAAAATACGGGGAAGTTTATTTTCCCGAAGGAGAAAGGTATAGCCTGTACGACGATTCCACTGTTCCGGCTCAGACAGTTCGTATAGAGCCTCTTTCGATACACAGGCTTCCGGTTTACGTCAATGGCGGCAGTATTATTCCCATGCAGAATCCGGTTCAGCACACGGGCATGAGTCCGGGAAACACGCTCTATATACATGTTTATAAGGGCGAAAAAACGAATGTTTTCAACTATTATGAAGACGACGGAGAAAGTTTCGACTATCTTTCGGATATTTACTGCGAAAGACTGATACGCTACAATCCTCATGAATCCAGTATAGTATTGGATGCGCCAAAAGGAAGTTTTCACTCGAAATTCACCCGCCTGAAATTTATTCTGCACGGCTTCGGGAATGTGAATAAGGTATGTGTTAATGATGAGATTATGAGCGTTTCCGATGAAAAAATCTCATTTCTGGATCCGATATCCGCATTCGAACCTCAGGCGGAAATTACCACGCTTGGCGAATGCGAGGTCAAATGTTTTGAAATTGAAAACAGTTCCAAAGAGATTGTTGTGTATTGTTGTGAAACAATACGGTAGAGTGTGTCCGTCATTGCGGGTTATCGTGTTGCTTTGAGAGATTCTGACTTTCGTCAGAATGACTGCTGTGAATGTAACAGTTGTGAATGTGGCGATTGTGGTCGTCATTGCGGGCTTGACCCGCAATCTCATACTGTATTGAGAGATTCTGATGAGGGTGTCTCAAAAGGGTCGAGTCCCGTCATTGCGAGGGCGCAGCCCGAAGCAATCCAGTGATTAACAGTATTCTGGATTGCTTCGCTTCGCTTACAATGACGCTTTCGTAAGTGACACATTAAGAGGCTACTTTCTGACCGGGAAGATGTTCGTCATTGTAAGTGTGGAGTACCCCCGTTCGGCTTAGTCTCCAGACGCGAAGACGCTACGCCGAACGGGGGAATTTCCCCCGTAGGAGCTTGTTGTCGGATGACATATTTTCTACACAGGGCCTTGCCGGCAAGGTTTGCCTTGCCCTGTGCTAATGATTATGCTCTTTTAGAGCTATTTACAATCCCTATGCTATTGATTTCAGCCTTAACCTGATGGCTATGGGGCATGCCCTGTCTCCACGAAGAACGGGCTGTGATTATAATTGCGGAGACAGGGCATGCCCAGTTCGCACCTACGTCGAAATGATTGCCGTTATACTATGCGCGGGATGGTTTTGTTATATGACCATGGGCGAACACACAGGTTCGCCTCTACGTTGTGGTATTATTGATATTATTGATATTATTGACAACGGTAATCACGGCAACGACAATGTAGGGGCGAACCTGTGTGTTCGCCCTACATAACAAATTTACACCGCGTTCGGTATAATATCAAATCCGGTCAGGCCGCAAAGATTTAGGGCGACCGCGAGGGTTACCCCTACACTGGACACAGACACATCGAGGCTGTGATATTGCCGGTTTCCCGAATGTGAAAGCCCTCCTGTCGCCTCGAAAGCGCGATGGAATCAAAACATTTTATTTCAGCACAAATACCTCTTCGATGCGCGTAAAACAGTGTCGCGAAAACCCGAATGCCTGTCTTTATTTTTATCGGAAAGGATTGATAAAGTATCAGGGCGTCATGCTAATCGGGAAAATGGAAGCGCTCGAAGACAAGGCAATTAGACAGGAAATGAGGCGTTTTGGCGATAAAATGTTTTATCCTCAGGGTGTAAGTGATCCCGATTATTGCGACCTGAGAACAGAAAATTTTGATATACAATGATTAAAGCTGCCTGGCGGATATGGAAGTCCCGAGCCTCTTTTCCGTCCTAATTTTTTTCAAGTTCAATCGTATAGGCGTGCGGGTAAATTCTTTTCAGGCTGTCTATTGCATTGCTCAGATTTTCCTGAGACGGGTAGCTGAAAATCACGGAATAGGGAGTATCGCTGTCTATGCAATAGACTGATGTTCCCGATATGGTTTTGGAAAAATCCCTTGCATCGCGGAGTTTTTCAAACGACGATAATACAATTCCATATTTCGGAGTAAAATATTCATCGTATTTCAGTTCGGGGACAGGCGCTTTCGCCGGGATTTCCGGTGTCCGGTATCTGTTGTCGGTCAGGATATATTTGAATATTGCAAATATCGCTGCAACAATAAATATCACTATTATTATAACACCCGTTACCAGTCCCCTGGCGCCGCCGTTCTTTTCCTTTTTCCTTTTTTTCTTCTCTTTTTTATGTACGACAGTTTCCTGTCTGTCAATTTCCATCAGTCCGGCGGTTTGAATATCTACGGGTTCCAGTCCGAATGATTCCATCAGCAGATTTTCCGATTCCTGTCTAAACATCAGTTTCGACTGTCCCGACACATACAGGCGTCCCAGTCCCGGCAGGAGCGCCTCTTCGCCCGTTGCGAGCAGCACACAAATATTGTCTATCCAGAAAGCCAGTTCCTCTTTAGCAACTCCAATCGACACATTATTAACCTGAACAATGCGGTTCTCCAGCTTTTCGTCGTTCCAGATTTCGTTTTGATGGAAAACAACAGACTTGGAAGGCGGATATATCTTTCCGTCCGACACAAGAGCCGAAGAATACTCCGATATGAAACTGCCCAGACAGGGCAGCGATACCCTGTTATATTCCATTATCAATTCCTTTAATAAAATGACAATAGCAGCGCTTTCCATACAGTCTTCGCGTGTTTAGAATTTGAATGTTATTCCGCCAAGTACTCCTGTTCCCGGAAGCTTGTAGCCATGCCATATTTCATTTCTGCGATTCAGCAAATTGCTGGCATTAAGAAATATCGAAAAACTTCTGGTAAACATGTATTCAGCGCCTATGCCCAAATTGAACAGTCCGTCGTTATAGTAAATCTCGCTGTGCGCCGTATTGTATGTATATGGAGTTTTTGAATTTGCATGAGCATTAATATTGAAGACAAGAGTTTTAGTCGCTTTTATATTAATATCGAGATCGGCGGCAAATGAGGGCCTGTGAAACGCCGCATTCAGCCCGTCAAGCACGTACGAGTACCAGGCGCCCGACAGCATAGCATCCAGGAAACCTGTCGAAATCTTCAAATCAGCGCCCACATTAAACTGCTGTACATCATCATAAACGACGTCAAAATTATTCCCTAATGCAAGGAGTCCTTCACCCGGCAATGTCTGTCCGGAATTGACAAAGAAATAGAGATCCTTTACATACGAATATTTTCCGTAGATATTGTAGGCAAAGATATTTTCGACATTTCCCTTTGCGCCTGCGGAAATGGCGTATGGACACTCGCTTGCTTTCATTGCCATATTCAGTCCGGGGGTGATAAACGGATTTTCGGATACTGTCGACCTGTAATCATTCATTTTCGTTTCTCCGTTGATGCCTGCGTATGGAATGAACTCATCGGCTAACTTGAAACGGACGCCGGCTACGGGATAAATCCTGTTTTTCATGCTGTGATCTCTTTTGTAGCCCGTGTATTTGACGCCCAGATCAATATCGACCTTTTCCGACAAATAGGAGTACGAGGGCGTAAGGCTGAAAATGTATTTGGTATCCGTAATATCCCTGCCGGAGCCGTGCATCCCGTATAAATCATTGAATACGCCGCTGTACATCAGCAGGGGATTCGAAAAGTATCTGTTATATGCAGCGTTGTACTTGAGGTTGCGCATATAGACGTCCCCATCGGCTTTCAGCGAAATGAGATGCTTTTTTTCTCCGAAGGCATAGCCCAGCATAATATCCGTACCGAATTTATTTTCACTCATCGAGAAAATCCGTCCCCTGTCGAATTTGTTTTTGCCATTGTCGCCAAAGGCGTCGAACAGTAAATTAACATGATAGCGTAAAGCGCTTTCCTTTGTATCCTGGGAATTGATTCCTGCATTGAGATAAATGGACGTGTACGCCTGCGAAATGCTGTCCCGCTTGGGAACGATGCCGGCTCTTTTGGCGGCGGTGGTATTGTACCCGTAAAACAGCACATTATGCCCCCTGAATCCTCCATCGATGTTGAATGACAGTTTTTCCCAGCTTTTCCTGAAAAATATTCCCGCCTGATGGTTCATCTCGTCAATCGGTATGTTTTCTCCGTTGGGATTGTTTATTTTTGTCCAGATCGAACGGTGATTGTAGAATAAGCCGTACGACAGGTCTGCGGGATTAAGGTTGTGAAGATATAAGTCTCCCAAAAACTGGAAGGGATATCCGGCTCCAACTCTGGCGTATAACCATTTGGGATCCCTGTACGCATTTTCATTGATTTTCGCCGGCGGCATCGGACGCACTGTGACGCTCGAGGCTATATTGTGCGGCGTAATGGAATATTGATATTTGCCTTTGATGTTCAGCAAAGTATCGCTGAAAGAAACGGGAAACTCAATTTTCTCGGCGTCCGAAATTATCGGATCGTAAGCTTTAGTCACCTGAACTGTCTTGCTTAAATCATCCTGCGCCAGAGCCGCCAGGGGAAATATAAGCGGTAAAACCATCAAAATTTTAATGCATAAAAAGCGGTAAACACCAATGCCAAAGTAATATCTTAGATTCATATCCTAACTATTTTAAATCTTTTTGCCGAGTGCAAAAATACTTATTATTTTTTATTCCGCGATTTTATTTTGCATTTCTTTTGTTTTACCCACTGTCTCAGTGTGGAAAATGTGATTTCTTTGTCCGATATTCATGTCGACAATTTATACTGTGTACAGTGTGGAGACGCGATGCATCGCATCCCCACAAAATGCAAAATCATTCCGCACACAGTATAACAGAATTGCCGGCACATCTTTTGCTTACAGCCTTCATCCTATGACCGGACAAACATTACGCCGTGCCGTGCAACCTGAGTTCGGGATAAGAAATGATATCAATCATTATGAATCGGTTATTTGTTGCCCGCAGGGTGGGCTGTCAAAAATCCAGGGGGTAAATTTTAAACTTTGCACCCCATAAATTATGGCAGGAGATTGTTTTCCATACCGGAAAACGGCTTGAAAAGCCAGATTTTCATAACCGCAGGTCTTTTGGAGTTAAAAGTTAAGAATTAATAACTAAAAGTACTGGCGAGCGTTAGCTAACTTTTTAACTCTTAACTTTTAGTTCTTAACTCTAAAAATCCTGCCTTTCAGGCAGTGGTCGGAAGGTGATTGTCTTCCGCAGGTCGAGACCTGCGGTTATGAAAATAAAGCCCTTCGGGCTATCATGCTTCAAAAAAAATTGAACGAGTATTTTTTGAAGCAATAAAGGATTTTTAACACCCCACCCTCCGGGTGGGCTGTCAAAAATGACATGAATCATCGCAAAATATTTCCTCCAATATAATGTCACTCTTTCAGGGTTTTACATTATTTGCTTTATCGCTTTTTTCTATAATAATTTCAACCTTTCAGGTTTATCTAATAAGAATATGTTTGAATATCAGCACAAAAATCCCGAAGGGATGTTATTTTTATAGCAAAACAACAAATACAAACCTTACAAAACGCCGAAGGCGTGATATTATTGTAATTCATAAAACGGAACGGTTTTCTATTGATATTGATGTCCTGCGGACAACTAATACCACACGCGGGGCAATTTTGTGCATTGCAGACTTGACACCGTAAGGCGTCCAATTTTGATAACCTCGAAGCGCAGTTCGGGGTACAGCACACATCTCTCCACAACTCCGTAAGGACTTGAATCAAGCGCAAGCTTGAACAGTTTCTTCCCATTAAACTCGCAGGGAATTGAACTCCTTCGGAGTTCTGACTGAACTTGGACGGTTTACCCCGGGCTGCGCTTTGCTTGCACGGGGTTATCAAAATTGGACGCCTACGGCGTCAAAAAAACGTGAAGCATTTCTACATTTTTATCTCACAATTTTAGCCTGCGCACAGTTTAACTCGTAGCGAAGACACTACGCCGAGCAGGGGTTTAATAAAAAATGTTTGAAATGATATAAACAGGATTCAGACAGAATCCGCATTAACGAGCTCGTCTTCCATTGCAGGGCTTACAATGATCAGTGTTTTTGAACGTGAGACCATTGGAACGATTTTTTCGATATTTTCATTCTGCATGCGCACACAGCCGTCCGTAGCCCGCGAACCGAGAGTTTCGGGCAGATGGGTTCCGTGTATTCCAATATGATAGTGTTCTTTGAAGCGTATAAAATATTTGCCGTAAGTTCCTTTTATTCTCCCTTTTCCATCGTGGAAATCATAGTCCCAGCCGGAAGCGTCGTGTATTGCATAGACAGTGAAAATTCCTTCCGGCGTTTTCCTGTCTCCCGACTTTGTCTTGTCGCCGGGGTTCAGCCCCGTAGCTATCGGAAAAGTCGCCATTACAGAATCGTGAAACTTAATCATTCGCAGTTTCAAATCCTGCTTGGAGACAAGTATGACGTCCGTCTTGTCGTCTTTCTTCAGGGAATCGCGTTTGGGACTGTATGCCAGAACAGTTCCGGCGTCCGGGATATACAGTACTTCGAGTTCAAAAGGTTTATCCTTTGCAATGTCGTGCAGGACAGCGTATGACCACAATTCCCGGCGCAGGCTGTCGGTTTTCACGTCTATAATTTGAGTACTCATTTTTCTTTTTACAATATCGTATTTCCCGGTTCCCCTGACTGAAAATCTCGAAGCGCCCTCAAGATTTTCGATACACGCTATGGAATCAATTTCCCAGCCGTCGAATTTGCCTATTATTTCCGATGGGATATTGCGAAGTTCGGGTAATTTGCTTACAGTAAGCGTATCAACATTCAGGGAAATGCTGTTTTTGGGCTTTTTATTCGCACAGCAGGCGATCAGCAGACAGGCTATCAAAGTAAACGATAAATATCTCATTGCATGCAGTTTTACAGATCTCGCTTTTTGTACAGGTAATAACATGCATAGCCAATTAAAACTATATAAATCACTGAGGCTGTCAGATATGCATTTTCCGGTGCATACGATTCTATATTTGCCAAACGCATTGCTGTTTTCAAGATATCAAACATGAGCAAATGATCCGAAGATGAGAGAGGCAGGAAATGACCGATATTCTCTATGCCTGTATTTAATCTATTAAGGTTTTTTTCCAGAATATTTTCAATAAGAAACGAATAAATAAAAAATATGCCTATTGTAAGAACTGCTTTTTTTATCAGCAGGGCAAGCAGAAACGACAGACCGATATACGTAAGCGCCTGTATGAAAAAGTAAAATACGCATCTGAAATCCCTGAACGAAATCGGATCGTTTCCTAACATTCCGATAAAAAAAGCGCAGGCAACTGTTAATATTGTGGCAAACAAAGCCAGGGAAACCACATACAATATTTTAGCTGTGATATACTGTTCCCGGCTAAGCCCGTCTATAATATTCTGCCGGTGAGTACGGTATGTATATTCGGAGCATGTGTGCATGATTACTGTAAAACATGGAATGATAAGTAGAAAACTGGATATAAAGGATACAAATTGCCATACTTCCGGAAATTCAAAAAGACGAAACGATTTGTTTGAAGTTTCATGGACTATATGGCCGGTGTTTGTTGAAACTTCATAGACGATATAATTGGCGCCGAAAACGCTTACTATGAACAAAATTATCAGTATCAGGAATGAGCGGTTTCGCTGCAGTTTTAAAAATTCAATATTTAAAAGATGTAACATATTTGTTTATTTTGTGAGTTCCAAAAATTTCGATTCAAGATTCTTATTTTTTACAGTCAGGCGACTAAGTATGATGCCATTGTCAAAGCAGTGTTTGTTAACCTGTTGAGCCGTCAGTTCATCCGTATGGCAGGATACTGTTATCACTCCTTCCGATTCGTTTATGTCCAAAATGCCGTTCAGTGTTTTCAACACGCCGGCAAGCTTTTCCAGGTCGTCGGAAACGACTTCCATCATCGTCTTTTCCTTCTGCTCCGTAAGGTTTTCGCCTGTTGAACCGTGCTTTTTTGACAAAGTCCCGTCAATGTCGCCCGAAACCAGCAATTCGCCTTTTTTGAGTATCGCCACATGGGTACAGACTTTTTCCACCTCGTCGAGCAGATGGCTGGCAAGGATAATTGTTTTACCCTCTTTTGCAAGCAGTTTAATCAATTGCCGGATTTCGGATATTCCTTCGGGATCCAGTCCGTTTGTAGGCTCGTCCAGAATCACGATTTTGGGGTCGCCAAGCAAAGTCGAAGCAATTGCGAGCCGCTGTTTCATGCCAAGCGAATATGTCTTGAACGAACTGTGCTGCCGTTCAATAAGATTCACCTTTTTCAAGGCTTTCGTGATTTCGGCGGCATCGCAGCCTTTGATTTTTGCAACGATATTCAGATTCTGACGGGCAGAAAGATATGGATAGAAATTTGGCGTTTCCAGCAAAACTCCCATGTCCTTTCTGATTTCGTTAACGGGTTTCGAACCGTCATAAAATTTATAAGCGCCGGAAGAGGCTCTCAATACGTCGGTCACGATACCCAAAAGGGTTGTTTTTCCGCTTCCGTTGGGTCCCAGTATTCCGTAAACCGAGCCTTCCGGAACAAAAAACGACACGTTTTTCAGCGCTGCAATCGAGCCGAAATTCTTGCTTATTCCGTTTATTGTTAATATATTCATATTTGTCCCTATAAAAATAAATCTCCTGTAAAACGAATGTCAAAATAAATCCAGTCAACATTTTTACAGGCGTCAAATGTACGAATATTTTTTTTAATGCAATCCAAAAATCCGGTTTTGCCAATGGATATGATTAATTTCTTTACCATGATGCCTGGGGATGTAAAAAAACAGGATGTAACAATTGATTTTATGTTTTCGACAATTTGCCGGAACCGCAAATCATGCTATAAATACGGAAACCAAAAGTTTGGTTTTGGCAAAACACGCTGTAAATATGAAAACCGTCGTGGCGGTTTTGGCAAAAACAGTCGGAAATATACTTTTGTCCGTGGACAAAACCGTAAATCCTGCTGTAAATATGGGCTATCTCACACAGTACCTCATTATTTTTTCAAGCGTAACAATTCATTTATTAAGCATACGCACTCATTCGCTGATCTCGGCAATTCATTTATCGCGCTCGGCAATTCAATCGTTAAATATTCTTAATCAACATTTTGCAGTTTCGATAATTTTTCAGACCTTCGTACAGGCAAACGTCAAAATGACGCATGGCTAAGGCAAATAATATTAGTTAAATTAATTAATTTAATACTCAATAATGAAAACACAATGGTATGACGACAACCGGCGGTTCGCTAACACGATGAAGCGATACCCGTGTTTATATTATCCGGGTAGAAAACAACTGATGACATGTTTTGTTCGGGCGAACCGACTTTTGCGTTATGTACACACATTACACAATACCTGTCTGGAATAAAATAAGGAAATAAAATATAAATAAAATAAATAAGGGAATGAATACATTAATTGGAAAATCTAACAACAAAGGACTGAACTGGGCGAGGTCTAAAAAGGTCATTTTGTTTACAGAAATTGCGGGTCAAGCCCGCAATGACGGACACAACCGTCACATTCACAGCCGTTATTCTGACGAAAGTCAGAATCTCCTGCAGGTAAAAGAAACTTTCCGGACATCCTCAGGCAATCGCATGAACCGTAAATCAGCAATCTTTTTGCTGTTACTGTGCCTGTTTTTCGGCAATGTGCAGGCAACGGTCAGATATGTAAAATCGGGAGCTACGGGTACGGGAGCTTCCTGGGCAAATGCTTCGGGCAACCTGCAGGCAATGATTAACGCCTCCGCTTCGGGCGACGAAGTGTGGGTGGCAGCCGGGACATACAAGCCCGCATATACCGCTATCGGCTGGACGCCGACAAGCCATCCCACAACTGACGGCGTCCGCGACAACGCTTTTGTCATGAAGCCCGGTGTGAAAATCTACGGCGGATTCCCGACCGGCGCCAGCGACGTCAATAACAATACTCTTTCTTCGCGAAACTGGGTGGCAAATCAGACCATCCTCAGCGGAGACATTGGCACAGCAGGCACAGCTACCGATAACATCTATCATGTGGTAATCGCGGCGGGCAATCTGGGTACTGCTCTGCTTGACGGATTTACCATTACCGGAGGTTACGGCAACACCAGCAGCAGCATTACCGTCAACGGCAGAAGTATTGCAAGAAATTACGGCGCAGGAATCACCGTCCACGGCACGATGACTTTCTCGAACCTGACAGTCAAAGCTAACATAGCCAGTTCCGGTTATGGCAGTGGAATCCATCTGAACGGCAACAGCAGTGAAGGCTCCACATTTACGAATATTGTAATCGCCGGCAATACCGGCGCACAGGACGGCGGCGGAATATATGTGAGAGCTATGACGCACACTATGAGCAATGTTACTGTTGCCGACAACAAAGCCGGCTATGGCGGCGGCATTTGTATTCGTGGCGGCGCTCTGCACCTGCGCAACTCTATCGTCTGGGGAAATACCGGTAGCGGAGACAATTTGAGTGTAAGCGGCGGAACCCTCAGCCATTCATACAATCTCATACAGGGCGAATCGGTAACCACCGGTTTAACGACTATCGTTTCCAATGCCAACCCCCTGTTTATCAATGCCGCTTCCGGCGACTACCGGCTACAAGCCAGCAGTCCTGCTATTGATTATGGCAACAATGCCTCAACCGCCATAGCCACCGATCTCGAAGGCAAGCCGCGCATACAGGGCTGTAAAATTGATTTGGGCGCATACGAAAGTTCCGTTGCCATTGTGCCGAC
>JAIRZR010000048.1 GCA_031267155.1 Prevotellaceae bacterium
ATAAGAAAAACGGGTATGGACTGAACAGCAGGCAGCAGAAGCGGCAATTTAAAAAAGACCGTAAAGATGCCGGTCATTTCAGGGAACGTTATGAGGAATTGGATGAGGAAAAGAGCAAAGCTGCGATTAAAATGCTCAAAGGAGCAGTAAAGAGCAGAATAACTGCAGGTTACGTTCTCATGGACAACTGGTTTGCAAGTGATTATATGTTACAGTCAATCCGGTCAATACAGGGAGGTACCCTGCACGCGGTGGGTATGTGCAGGATAGACAGGCGCAGGTTTAAAGTGGATGACAGGGACTGTAACTCTCATACAGTCATAAAAATGAATGAAACGAAAAAAGACAGAGTTCGCACTTCGCGCAAATATCATTCACAGTATATGACGGTTGTTGCAAATTACAATGGAATACCTGTTAAATTATTCCATATCAAATATAAAAATGCAAAAAACTGGACATTGCTGCCTGCCACAGACCTCTCGCTTTCATTTGCAAAGGCTATGGAACTGTATCAAATCCGGTGGAGCATTGAGGCAATGTATAAGGAATGCAAACAGTATTTGAGGCTCGGGAAGGCTCAAAATACCGATTTTTACGGACAGATTGCAGATGCTTCGCTTACTTTGATTACATACACCATATTAACTCTGTCTAAACGGTTTGAAGCATATGAAACAATGGGTATGCTCTTCAGGGATACACAGAAGGAGATGCTCGAAAAAAACACTGTGTGAAAGAATTGCTGATGTATTTATTAAAACTGTCACTGATTTGCTGGAATTTTTCTCCATTGATATTGATGAAAGTATCAGTCGAATTATTTCCTCCAGGGATGCGGATAATAATGTGATTATATTATTAAATGCAGTATATAAGGCAAATACGGATAACGGTAACTTATAAAATATCATATAAAATATCGCTGATTATCAATCTAATACAAAATCAACAATACTCTGTTTCTTTATGTTGAAATCCAAGCGTGGATAAGACTGCCTGGAAGGCAGGACTTAAAAATACAGTTCTGCCTTGCAGGCAGTGGTCGGAATGTGACTGTTATCCGCAGGTCGCGACCTGCGGATATGAAAATAAAGCCCTTCGGGCTGTCTGCGGTCGCCTTGTCTGCGGTCGCCCTATATACATTCGCCCTGTCTGCATTCACAATTTTTCTACATTCAAATAAAACCCGATCCAAAATTCAAAATTCAAAATTATCTAAAGACTCTTTAGATTCCCGTCCTTTGGCATGGGGGAGACAGACTGTCCGGCATGTGATGAATGATTACGGTAAAAAATCATGAAATCATTCAGTCAGAAATCAAAAGAATCATTCAATTTAAAGGAATCACATCCCGGATTCCGCTCCCCCGTCCAAAGGCTGTTCCACTATTCCACTGTTGCAGTCCTCGGCGCTTTAAGCAGAAAACTTACAGCGTACTGCATTGTTACTTCCAGCAGATAGGTACCGGATGCCAGTTCCGGAATCACCACGATCAACTCCGAAGGGTTATTGACCGCGACGTCGGAATCGTCCACCCTGATCCGTTCGGTGGTGTCCCGGTTCACGAAATAAATACCGTTCGCTTCATTTTCGCCCGCAATTTTGATTTTGTTACCTGTAATTTTCAGGTTACGGTTCGGAGTGAGCAGGTCGTTCACACTTCCCGACTTCATGTCGATAATCTGGGCAATGACAGTGTCCGTATCAGCCACTCCAAAGATTTCGACCATCACGTTTCCGAGTTCCTTTCTGAGCGCGCCCTGATAAAACTCGAAAAGCAGCGTGTGCTGTTGAAAAGGCAATAATAAAACTCTCCCAATTATCTGTACAGATAGATATTTTTTTCAGGTTCATATTAAAAAATATATTACTTTTACGCTGTAATTATTAATTGGATATTAATTAAAAAAAAGTGTTAAGAGCATGAAAATAAATCGTATAATAACTGCAGTATTTCTCTGTGTATTTGCATTTGCAAATATTTATGCAAGGAAAATCCCTGTTCCCGAAGTATTAAAAGGGCACAAGGATAGAATTTTGTTTACAAAATTAAAGGACAAAGTGAAGATTACGCCTTTGTTTAACGGTAAGAATCTTGACGGGTGGTACACGTTTTCAAAGCATGGCGTAAATAATGACGTCGAAAAGGCTTTCAATGTCGAAAACGGGATTATTCATCTTGCCGGGGAGAGCATGGGATATCTCTGTACCAAAGATTCTTACAGGAACTATTACCTTCGCGTGGTTTTTCGCTGGGGCGAAAAGAAATATCCTCCCCGCCAAAACAGCCGGCGCGACAGCGGAATACTCTATCATTTTCCCGCTGCGTCAAAAGATGAAATCTGGCCGAAATCCATTGAATGTCAGATTCAGGAAGAAGACTGCGGAGACTACTGGTGCGTGGGAGGAGCTACTGCCGATTCGCCAAATCAGAAAATCGACAACCGCATCGTCCGTACCGCCAACTTTGAAAATCCGGGACAGGAATGGAATACCATCGAAGTCATCTGTATCGACAGCAAATCGGAGCATTACGTGAACGGACATCTGGTGAACCATGCAGAAAATCTCAGCGTTTCCGAAGGTAAAATTCTCCTGCAACTGGAAGGCGCTGAAATTTTTTACAGGACAGTGGAATTATTACCCCTAAAATAAATCTGTTACAGTACAAATATGGAAATTATTAAAATCGAAGACATCAGTAAAATCTATCAGGTCGGCAATCAGGAAGTAAGAGCTTTGGACGGAGTTTCGCTGTCCATCAATCGCAATGAGTATGTTGCAATTATGGGTCCGTCGGGTTCGGGAAAATCGACACTGATGAACATGCTGGGATGCCTGGATACGCCAACAAAAGGCAAATACGTTCTCAACCAGATAGACGTCAGCGAGATGGAGGACAATGCCCTTGCGGAAGTAAGAAACAAGGAAATAGGTTTTGTTTTCCAGACTTTTAACCTGCTTCCGCGCTATTCGTCCCTCGAAAACGTCTGCCTGCCGCTGATTTATGCCGGAGTGCAGAAACATGAACGGATCAGGCGCGGAATGGAAGTTCTGGTAAATGTGGATCTGGATAACCGCAAAGACCATAAGCCCAACGAACTGTCCGGAGGACAGCGGCAGCGTGTCTCCATAGCAAGAGCGCTGGTAAACAGTCCGTCCATAATTCTGGCTGACGAGCCGACCGGAAACCTCGACTCCAAAACTTCGATTGACATTATGCATATTTTCGAAGAAATATATACTAAGGGAAACACGATAATCGTCGTTACCCACGAAGAAGAAATTGCATCGTATGCCCGTAGAATTATCCGCCTGAGAGACGGTAAAGTCGAAAGGGACTACCTGAACAGAAAGCCCGCTTTGGAAACAATTAAAAATTAAGTAAATAATACCATGAAGATTCTTAATCGCTTTACTGCCATCATAACCGCATCAGGATTACTGCTTGCCGGATGCAGCGAAAACCGGCAGGACATTAACAGCGACATTGCCACTCCCGTAACCGTCAGGGAACTGAAAAAGGGTTCAATAAGCAAGCTGATTAATACCACGGGGACAGTTCTGTCCACCTATAATGTGGATCTGAATTCCATGATGAGCGGAATATACCGTCTGCAAACCAATCCGCAGACGGGCAAGCCGTTCAAGCTTGGCGACAGGGTGTCCAAAGGGCAGCTAATTATCCATCTGGAAGACAGGGAATACGAAAACGGAATCGCGCTCGATTCCAGGGAACTCAATCTGGAAATAGCGGAACAGGAACAGATTAAACAGAAAGCGCTGTTCGAAAAAAACGGAGCTACGCGGTTTGACATGCGCAACTCCGAAGTGAAAGTAATCGACGCCCGCCACGGTCTGGAAAACGCCAGGCTCAATCTGGAAAAGACTGACATCAAGGCTCCTTTCGACGGCGTGATAGTCAATCTGCCGCACTATACTCCGGGCGTGAAGGTGGAGCAGGGCAAACCGATGATCGGAATCATGAACTATTCGTATATGTACATGGATATCAATCTGCCGGAGAGCGTCATCTCTTACATGAAAACCGAACAGCCGGTTCATATCACGCACTACACCATTCCCAACGACACGCTCAGGGGAGTTGTAAGCGAGCTGTCTCCCGCCATCAGCATCGAAACCCGCACGTTTAAGGGAAAGATACTTGTTCAGAACGACAAACTGATACTGCGTCCCGGCATGTTTGTAAAAGCTGATGTTATTGTGGATAATGCTGAAAACTCGATAATTATTCCCAAGGAAATCATACAGTCCAGCCGAAACAGAAAGCATGTATATATTGTGGAAAAAAACACGGCTGTCCGGCGTGACATACGGACAGGGCTTGAGGATGAAAATAATGTGCAGGTGCTTGAAGGTTTGAACGAAAACGACAATCTTGTTATTCGCGGATTTGAGACATTGAGGGAAAACAGTAAAGTGAAAGTGCAAAAATAGCAGGCAGTCATGAAAAATATTGTGAAATTTGCTGTCAACAATCCTGTAACTGTCAGTATGGTGGTTCTGGGCGTTCTTTTGCTCGGGAAAATATCCTACGACAAGCTGAGCGTGGATCTGTTTCCGGACTTGAATAACCCGCGGCTTTTTGTCGAAATAAAAGCCGGCGAACGTCCTCCCGAAGAAATCGAAAAGCAGTTTGTAAAAAACATGGAGTCGATGGCAATTCGCCAGAACGATGTGGTACAGGTGTCTTCAATCGTGAAATCGGGTTCCGCACGCATTACCGTAGAATATGGCTGGGATAAAAACATGGACGAGGCTTTCCTCGATCTGCAAAAGATTATGAGCCCGTTTTCCCAGAACTCCGCCATTACCGAACTGAAAATCACCCAGCACGACCCCAATATGGCGCCCATTGTACTGATCGGGATGTCGCACAAAAATATCACCGACATGGCGGAACTGAGAAGAGTGGCGGAAAATTATATCCGCAATGAACTTGTTCGCCTGGAAGGCGTTGCCGAAGTCGAGCTCTCGGGTGAGGAAGAAATCCGGCTGATCATCGAAACCGATCCGTACAGGCTGGACGCCTTCAAACTGAAGATGGAAGATATTGCCGGACGCATAGAATCGAACAATCAGACGATTTCAGGCGGGCGCGTCAGTGAGCTGGGCCTGCAGTATCTAGTCAAAAGTTCCACAATGTTTGTCTCCGAAGAGGATTTTGAGAACCTGATTGTCGGATATAAGCCGGTCGCCGGCGCACAGACCGGAAACACCGCGGCACAGACTGGAAATGCCGAAGCAGCAAACAGTAACGACAAGGCGCCCCTGCTGCTGAAGGAAATCGCTTCCGTCAGATTCGAGAATGTACGTCCGAGAAACATTGTGCGCATCAACGGCGAAAGAAGCATCGGCCTGTCGATTTACAAGGAAATGCGTTTCAATACTGTGAATGTCGTCAACGGGATAAGCCGTCAGCTGGCTGTCATCGAACAGGCTTTGCCGGGGTATAACTTCCGCGTAATCACCAATCAGGGCACGTTCATCAAAACGGCTATCGACGAGGTGAAGGAAAGCGCCATTGTCGGCGTTATTCTTGCCGTGCTTGTGCTTTTCGTTTTTCTGCGAAGGATAGGCGCCACTTTGATTGTGAGCCTTGCAATACCCATATCCATAGTGGCGACATTCAATTTGATGTTTTTCAATGGACTGAGCTTGAATATCATGACCCTGGGCGGACTGGCGCTCGGAGCGGGAATGCTGATAGACAATGCTATTGTGGTTATCGAGAGCATATTCCGGAATCAGGAAAAGGGAAGCGGACTGAAAGAGGCTATCATCACGGGAACTTCGGAGGTGGCGGGAGCGATAACCGCTTCGACATTAACGACTGTCGTTGTATTTCTTCCTATCGTTTATCTGCACGGCGCCTCGGGAGAACTGTTCAAGGATCAAGCCTGGACGGTAAGCTTTTCGCTTCTTTCGTCATTATTTGTAGCCATACTGGTCATTCCGGCGATGTATAACAGGGTATCGAAAAAGAGTGAATACAAGCCAGTTAAATCCATACGCCTGAACTGGTACAGCCGCATGTTGCCTAAACTGATACGGCGCAGCCGGCTTGTAATCGCGGTCTCGGTACTGCTGCTTGCAGGCTCTGCTCTGCTGCTTCCGCATATCGGTACAGAATTTATGCCGCGCACTGAAAGCAAGGGATTTACCATCACAGCCCGAATGCCGGAAGCTACCCGTCTGGAACGTACAGGCGCAGCGGTCGCAAACCTCGAAGGCCTGCTTCACGAAATCACGGGCGATTCATTAATAACGATATACAGCCACATCGGCGAAGGCAGCGGTCTGGAAAACGCTGTTTTCGAGGGGGAAAACACCGCCATGATGAAGGTAATCCTTTCTCCCGCATGCAAGCTGTCTCCGGAAACGGTTATCGCTCAACTGATAGAAACGGCACAAAACCCCGACGGGCTGGAACTATCTGTTCAGCAGGAAGAAAACTCGCCGGGTTCGGTTCTGGGAAACGAAGCGGCTCCCCTGATTGTCGAAATCAAGGGTGAAGAATTGCCCGAAATAGCTGCAATCACCGAAGAAGTCAAAAAACGCATGTATGAGGTCAATGGCCTGTACAATATCGTTTCGTCCATCGAGGACGGCGCTCCGGAACTGACTGTCTCTGTTGACCGTACGGTCGCCGGCATCAACAACATAAGCGTCGGTACCGTTATCGAACAGCTGAAGCAGCAGCTTGGCGGAAAAGACGCCGGACAGATGGAATATCGTGGAGAAATGCGCAGCATAGTTATCAGAGTACCCGATATTTCCATTAATACTCTTGGCTCGCTGATTATAAAAAACGGAGACAGGGAATATCGCCTGCAGGAAATCTGCACTGTCAAACAGACGCAGGCTCCAAAGGAAATATTCCGGCGCAATCAGGACAGAATCAGCAAGGTCATGGCAAATATCGACTCAAACAAGTCTTTAGACAAGCTCGCCCGGGATGTGCGCCTTGCCGTGGAAAATATCGAACTGCCTGCAAACTACTCTGTAAAGCTTACCGGCGAAGAGGAAAAACGGCAGGAATCGATGAACAGCCTCATGTTTGCGATGATCCTGTCGATTGTGCTGGTTTACATGGTGCTGGCTTCACAGTTTGAGTCCCTGCTTCATCCGTTTACCATACTCCTCACAATACCTCTGGCTATGGTTGGCGCTGTGCTGCTGTTTTTTATCACGGGAACAACTGTTAATATAATGGGCATAATCGGCACAGTGATGCTGGCAGGCATCGCCGTGAACAATTCCATTATCCTGGTCGACCGTATTAACCAGTTGAAGTCTTCGGGAATGGAACTCGCCGAGGCTATCGTGCAGGCCGGTCAACAGCGTATCCGCCCGATTATTATGACCAGCCTGACAACAATACTGGCTCTGCTCCCGATGACATTCAATATCGGCGAAGGCAGTTCGCTGCGTTCGCCCATGGCTATAGCTGTCGTCGGAGGATTAATTACTTCAACTCTAATGAGCCTGATCGTTATTCCTTGCGTTTATTATGTTTTCGAACGATTGAAGAAAGTTAAAGGCTGAAAACTACGTCAAAATATCACTGTCGCTGATTCGGATAGAAAAGGGACTGAAGAAACTACGGTCAATTATACCACGCGCGGCAGTTTTGTACCCCCATAAATTATGGTATGGAACTGTTTTCCATGGGTGTACGACAAATTTCCGCATTTCAATTCCCCGTAGATACTGTGTTAATTTCCAATTTTTTTTCATTTTTTTTGTTTCAAGCTGATATTTAGCGAAAAATATTTACCTTTTCCCAGCCAAAAGGAAGGCATTTTCAAGATGTCTATCCTGTATTGCGGGAACAAAGGCATAATTTCCCGCAATTTTTTTTAAGGCTGTTACATGTAAAAGTCGATAAAAATAATGGTCAAAAATCATCGTAAACAGGTTTTTTTAAGGCATGGATTCCCTCTAAAAATATCAAAGAGGACTGTTATGCTCACAGCCCTCTTCTTTGACATTTTTGTTGGTCAGTCAAATTTATCCCTGACGGGTTGCTCCCCGGCATTGCCCGTTTCCGTTTCAATCTGACAGAACAAAAGTATATTATTTTGCCTGGATTCTGTTTGTGTATCAAATCTATCCCTGACAGGCAGCTCTTCGGCAGAGCCTGTTTCCGTTTCAATTTGACGCTGGCAAAAGTAATACTTTCCTGCTTTTCGGTGCAGGACAAAAAAAACCTGGACAACTGTATTATCAATACCCGTTTTACAGTTCTCCCTGTCCGAAGGTATTATGTATTTTTATATTTTACAGCATCATATTTATTTTTTCACTACTGACCGACTAAAAATTTGATTCCCCCTCCCCTCCAAAAACGGGCGACTGTTTACCAATCGCCCGAAAAGTTGTAATTTTGTAATTGCATAAAATTTTACAACAATGGGCAAAGATAGCACAAAAAATTTAGTCGGTCAGCCG
>JAIRZR010000073.1 GCA_031267155.1 Prevotellaceae bacterium
CCTTCGGAAGTATTCGATAATGCCAAAATGACAGTCCGTCGAAGTTCGGAAGTATTCCTGAGATGCTTTTCAGTATTACATCGATTCTTTTTAATTGAAAAACGACGCTTTTTGATTCAGAAAACATTTCCGGAAAGTGTTCAGCGAAACTTTTTGACACTGTTGAGACGCTTTTTAATTGACTTCCGAACCTTTTAAGCGTTTGTTTCATGATTCTTCCCGGGACGTCCGAGAACGAAACGTTTTTTAAGTTCGTCGAACAGAGCCTGCGCGCCCGGTATATTGTCGCGTGCAGCCTGTTTCACCGAATTGTAGTAGCTCAATGCCTGAGTGAAAGCTTCGCTTCCAGCAAGCATCGCAGTGTCGTCGACTTCGCGCGAAAACTGTTGCAGACGGTTTGCCACAGTACGCAGATTGACAGCGTCGGCAAAGTCAGTCTTAAATTCGCTGAGATCGAAATACGAGGGTGCAAACTGCGGATTTGTTTCCGCAAGTTCGCCCGTTTTCTCAACGAATGCCAGCGATTTGTCTCCCATTTTGAGGAGCCTCTGACGGTCGTCGGGCGTCAGTGAATAAAGATTCGGATGAAGAATGGCAATTGCTTCATCAATTTTTCTCAAAGCCTGTTCTATGGCTTCTTTTGGAATACTTTTCGTATGAATATTGTCGCTCATAACGGTTATAATTTTAAATATTTTAAATAAATAAACTAAAAATGGAAACAAAGGTATGATTTTTTTTCAAATACTGTACCGGATTTTGAAAATATTTTTTCCTTTCCTGAATGTCAATTAATTGCATTTACCGGATTTTCGCGGCTTGTTCTATAGACCCGTCCGCCGACGCACATAATAATAACAAGCATCAGCGCAAGCAATATTGACAGATAAATCCATGCGCTCATTTCGGTTTGTATTACATACTGTTCCAGCCAGCGTTTCATTATGATATATCCAGTGGGAAATGCTATCAATGCTCCGACAGCAAGCAAACTCAGATACTCCCTGAAAAATATGTCGAGAATATCCTTTACCGTAGCTCCGTTGATTTTGCGAATGGCAATCTCTTTGCGACGGTCCTCGCAGGTAAGCGATACCATGGACACAAATCCGAAAATGCAAACCATCAGACAAACGAGCGAAACAGCGGTAAGTATCGCAAGCAGGGCATTTTCCGATTTCAGATATTTGTCGTATTCTTCTTCCATGCTGTAATATTCAAAAAATCTATATTCGTATAATCTATCGGGAAATTCTTTCTCAACTATTTTTTTGATTTTTTCCATACAGGTTTTCCAGCTTCCTTCGTCATATTTGAACAGTATCATTGGTCGTTTAGTATCCGCAATGTCCGGGCTGTGGAAAAAAAACGGTTTGGCTGCAATTGTCGGCGAGAAATTGTATATGTTTTTCATTACGCCCTTCACCACATAATTATTAAACGTTTTACCCACAGCCTTATTCCATCCGAAAGCCTTTGCTGCCGATTCGTTTATCAGCACATGCTTTCTGTCGTCGTCATCTCTCAAAAAATCTCCTTCAATCAGCTCAAATTCATAAAATTTGGCATACTGTTCCGAAATCCGGCTGGATTCGATATCCATTTCGGCGTCTCTCTGCTTACCCTCCCAATCTAATATTTTTTCACTGGATCTGGAATATATTGGCAGCAGGGGAAAATATCCGGTTATGGTTTCTTTTATTTCAGGTATCTGTTTAATTTTGTCATTCAATATCTCTATCTGTGCAAAGCGTACTAATACCGCTATTGAACCGCGATTCTTTAATGCAAATCCAAGATCGGTACTGTGCAGGTAATACATCTGTTTAAGAATGACGAGCGTACAGAATGCAAATACGATACTGATTATTAACTGAACGGCAATTGAGGTCTTGCGAAATATCTTTTTGTTGCTGCGTATGCTCGCATTTAGCGTGCGGCGGCGGAATATCGCGAGCGTTAAAAAGAAAACCGTCAGCGCTGCGACAATGATTCCCGCTATATATATGACTGATTCGAGGTATATTGCCGACAAGTCCAAGTGTGCTCCGGATACTTTCAGGAAAGAAAAACGGAGAATGTTTATCAATGCCAGTCCAAGTACAAGCGCGGCAGTCAGCGACATAATAAATTCGACCGACAGCATGGCAAACAGCGACCGTCCCGACGCTCCGTAAACCGTCCGCAATGCAAGCTCCCGCTGACGCATCCTGAAACGGCTCACAAACAGGGTCAGATAATTGAATAGCGTGCACAGTATCAGCAGCGAACCGGCAAGGGCAAAAATAATAATGTGTTGAAACTGTACGTTTCTTTCAACAGTGGGGTCTTTATACCGCACCGAAGTAAGCGGGGTAAGCGTCAGGTTGTTAATATGGTTGTCAATGTGGTTGACGTCATCTATCTGAAAGTCCTGTTCTTTGAGTTTTTTCTCAAACGCTTCCATGTTGATGCCGGGAACAAGTTCTATAAGCATGTCTCCCATGAGATAATAGCCGTTTTCAATGTTTGTTTGTACTCCTCCCAGAAAATCGAACGGATAATTGCTTCGTTTAGGCAAATCGCTTATTACAGCGCCAATGTCGCAACCTGCGAACCCCCAGCTAATTTTTTTACCGACAGGACTTTCATTTCCGAACATCTGTAAGGCTCTTTCGCGGGTAATTGCCATTTTATTGTTTTCAGGTATCAAAAAATCCATATTGCCTTCGAGAACTTTGACGTCGAACATACTGAAAAACGAGGAGTCAATCATGAGAAAATCGGCTTTGTGAACAACGATTCCTTCACATTCTATATCAAGACTCCTCGGCATGATTGCAACTGCTTTTGCTATTTCAGGAAAAGTGGATTTGAGACGTCCTGCCAAAGGACAGGGAATATTGCTTCTTCTAATCCCGCTTGAAGAAAAAACGTCAGGCATATTTACGCAATATATCCTGTCGGCGTTCTTATGAAAACTGTCGTACGTCATTTCGTAGCGTATCCAGAGCGTTGCCATAGCGAAACAGACGAATCCAACGGCCAGTCCTGCGACGCTTACAAGCGTCTGGTTCCTGTATTTCCACATATTGCGGAAAGCTACTTTAAAATAATGCTTTATCATGTTAATTGTTAATTGTTAATTGTTAATTGAATATGCCGGATTTTCGCGGCTTGTTTTATAGACCCGTCCGCCGACGCAAAGGACAATAATCATAATCAGCGC
>JAIRZR010000114.1 GCA_031267155.1 Prevotellaceae bacterium
ATAGCGCTGATAACGCCGGAATCTCTGGAGGCGATGCTGGCAAACAGGCCCGCCCTTGTCAGGGAAATGTTTTCAGGTCTGAAATATGCAGTTATAGACGAGATCCATTCGTTTCTGGGCACGGACAGGGGAACGCAGCTCAAGTCAATCCTGCACAGGATACAGAGCCTGAACGCAAAACCGTTCAGCATAGTAGGACTGTCGGCTACCATAGGCGATTATGGCGAAGCCAAGAGGTTTACCGGAAACGAAGCGAAAACAAGGGTGCTGCTCGACAGGAGCGTCAAGGAAATAAACGTGCTGTTCCGCTATTTCAGGGACAGCAGCAGGGACAGGGACGGCAGCAGGAGCGGCGAACTGTCGATGGAACTGCTGAAGGATCTGTATATGGAGACAAAGGACTGCAAGGTGCTGATTTTCCCGAACAGCCGCGGACGCGCGGAAGAAATTGCGGTGAAACTCAAAAGGATTTCGGGCAAACTGAACGGACATCCGAACTATTTTTCGCACCATTCCTCGGTCGACAGGGAGGTGCGCGAGTATGTGGAACATTTTGCCAAAACCAGTCACCGTGAAAACTTCTGCATCTCGTGCACTTCGACCCTCGAACTGGGTATCGACATCGGAACGGTGGACGAAATCGTTCAAATCGACGCCACGCACAGTATTTCCTCATTCATCCAGCGCGTGGGCAGAAGCGGACGGCAGGACGGCAAGCCCGCACGCCTCTGCATGTATGCAACCGACAAGTGGGATCTGCTCCAGTCGGTGGCGTGCTGGCTTCTGTACAGCGTGGACGGGTTTATCGAGCCGGTGAAAATGCTGGAAAAGCCGTACGATATCCTGGTGCACCAGGCTCTTTCGACGGTGAAGGGAGACCCGGAATCGAAACTGAAAACCCTGATCGTGCAGCTCAAAAACAATCCGGCGTTCTGCCGGATCGAAACCTTCGAAATGGAGGAGATTATGAACCATCTCCTGAAAATCGACTTCCTGGAAAAGGCGGGACCGGACGTCATTGTCGGTATCGAGGGGGAAAAGCTCGTCAACAGCCGCAATTTCTACAGCGTATTCAGGACGGAACAGAAACTCAAGGTGATTTGTGCCGGAAATACTATCGGCGAACTGCCCTTCTCGCCCCGGATAGTGGAGGGCGCAAATATACTGCTCGCCGCAAGAATCTGGAAAATCATAAACATCGACCACGAGGCAAGGACAATCGGCGTGATACCGGCAAAAGGCGGTAAAAAACCGGTGTTCTCCGGCTCGACAGGCTCGATTCACCCGAAAATACGCGAAAAGATGCTCGAGATACTTTGCGGAAACGAAGAATACGATTTCCTCGACCGCCAGGGACGTACCGTAATGAAACGGCTCCGCACGGATTTCTCCGCTTTCAGACTTCAAAACATGCATACGGACAGGCTTTTGTTTATCACGAAAAGTCGCCTGCACTTCTACACATTTACCGGCACGCTGATAAACCATACTCTGAAACTGCTTTTCGATGTTGCCGGTATTAAAAACGAACTGCACGAACAAAGCAGCATGTTCGATATTTCCGGTATTTCGGCAGATGATTTCCTGTCGAAATGGAAAACGCTGCTCAAGTATCTCCCGGACATAAATGTCCATATAGAAAGTTCCCTCAAGGACAGACCAATGCAGATGGATTTTTCGAAATACGGCAGCTACCTGCCCGAAAATATGCAGGTCGAACTGCTAAGGAATAAATATTACGACACGGAACAGACAGAACTGTTCCTGAAAACAATCATCAAAAAAAGCGATAACCGGAGAATACGGACATGAGGGGGGCTTACCTCAGACGAATGCGAAATAAACAAGATGAGCCTTAAAAGGCTTGTGACTGGAGGTAAACGGTTTTTTGTAGATAAAACCGTTCCTGAGTTTCAGTCTTTTTCGGCAGTTCACGGATTGATGTTATTTTAATCACACCTGTCAAATTTGCCCAGCGGTTTTCATCATCCACAATTATACCTTTTTCAAACACTTCATAACAGCGGCTCTCTATCCTGCCGTGACCTTTTTCCACTATACAATTATCGAATACAGACTGTTGCTGTTTGTATGCGGTTTTCACTTCTTCCTCCAGACTGCCCTGATTTCCCTTAACTGAAAGAATACAGTCTGCTCCACTGTCAACTATCTTTTTAGCTATATCCCGTTGAGTACCCATGGCAATATATAAAAACCAAGACAATGAAGCACAATCAGAAGAAGATTTTACAATTGGGGATGCGTAAGCCTTTAGTCGCCTTCAGGCGACAGCCAACCTTTCGCCTTCGGGCGAAAGTAGTTGAGTATTTATCTCCAGTAAACAAAGAATCTTTTCCTGAATTTCCGGTACAAAAATAATACGCGATTGTGTCAAAATATGGCAGAAGATGGTTCAAACTATAATTTATCTGTAACATATTTTCCGTTTTGTCGATGTAAAACTCCCTGCCGTCCAGTTTTACACGGGCATGACTGTTGCTTATCCGTCCAAAGCTGTGGGAAAAGTCGTATGCTCCGTCATATCTTCATGGAATGACTTCGTTTCCCCTTCTGTCGATAAAGCTGTATTTGTCGTTCATCCTTATACGGGCAAGCCATTGCAACGATGGCGTATGGGCGACTTGCGGTCGCCCTGATTCAATTTTCGATTTTAATACATTCGAGCACATCCCTGCTGTTCATACTTTCTTCCCCGTATTTTTCCCGGGCGGCGTCTCCGGCGAGTCCGTGAAAGTAAACGCCCATGACAGATGCTTCGAAACTGTTGTATCCGCGGGCGAGCAATCCTGTAATCAGTCCTGTCAATACATCTCCGCATCCGCCCTTTGCCATTCCGGCGTTACCGGTGGAGTTGAAATAGACCCTGCCGTCGGGGAGATATACGGCGGTATGCGCACCCTTCAGCACGACGACCGATTTTGTTCCGGACGACAGTTCCATAAGCCTTCGGTTTTTGACCTCTTCGCTTTCCCATTCGCCGACCAGTCTTTTCAGTTCGCCGGGGTGTGGAGTGAGGACGGAGTTTTCCGGAATATATTTCAGGAGATTTCTGTTCATTGCCAGCATGTTCAGAGCGTCGGCGTCGATTACCATCGGGACGCTGGCAGATTTCAGGAGAGTTTCGAAAACCTTCACCGTATCGGGATGCGTACCCAGTCCGCAGCCTGTTCCAATGCTGCTGTATTTAGCTATGTCGGCGGGCATTTCGGAAAAGACGCCGGATTTGTCGGGACTCAGAATCGCCTGAGGGAAACTGCTTTGCAGAGCAACACGCTCGCTGTATGGAATATGTACGCTTACCAGACCGCATCCCGAGCGCAGTGCGGCGCCCGTGGCGAGCATCGCGGCGCCGGTCATGTTTTTCGAGCCGCAGATGAGCAGAGCATGACCGTAAGTGTTTTTATGTCCGAATTTAAGACGTTTTATCCAGAGCCGGTCAATCAGGGCTTTATCAATGTAGTAGCAGGGGCTTTCGGTTTGTTCAAGATACTGTTTGCTCAGTCCGATCGGGAGAGTTATTACTGTCCCTGCAAACTCTCCGGTATCGGGAAGCATCATCGCAAGTTTCGGAAACTCAAGAGCTAAAGTAATGTCTGCCATGATTATTTGCCGGGATTCCGTTTCGTCGCGGGAGCAGGGCTCCGTGTTCATTCCCGAAGGCAGGTCGATGGCAATTACCCTGTTGTTTAGACTGTTGATTTGCGCGATGATTTTTGACACGGGTTCCCTGGCATTTCCCGAAACTCCCGTACCGAGCAGGGCGTCGACGATAATCGTGCCTCCGTCTATTCCCGAAAGACTGTCCGCGAACGGAATCCCGGAAGGCAGTCTTTCCAGATTCAGACGGCATTCCTCGCTTAGCGAATTTTTACCGTACGCCATATATACGGAGCAGTTGAAGCCCCTTTGCCGGAGGATGCGTGCGGCAGCCAGTCCGTCGCCCCCGTTATTGCCCTTTCCGACAGCGAACAGCAGCGGAATCCGTTTGTCCACGTTTTCGGCAATCCATCCTGCAATTGCCTCCGAAGCTCTTTCCATCAGGTCGATGGATGCAATCGGCTCGTTTTTCATGGTATATCTGTCGGCTTCCCCGATTTGCCCTTTGGTGAATATTTTCATTTACATCTGCATTTATCCCGTTTATTGCGCCTGCTTCAGTCCCAGCTTTTCGGCTTCCGCTTTCATGAATTGAAAAGCCTCGTCGTAGCTGTTTTTGATTATGCCGTCGAGAATCGCCTCCTTTATGGCGTTTTTTATTGTCCCGACCTCCCTGCCCGGACCGATGCCGTATGTCTTCATTATTATTTCGCCCGACACGGGAGGCTGAAAGTTGCGTACAGCGTCCTTTTCCTCGATTTCCTTTAATTTAGTTCTGACAAGCTGGAAATTGGCGAGATGCCTGTCGACTGTCTTCCTGTTTTTCGAAGTGATATCGGCGTCGCAG
This sequence comes from Prevotellaceae bacterium, assembly GCA_031267155.1. Lineage (GTDB taxonomy): Bacteria > Bacteroidota > Bacteroidia > Bacteroidales > UBA932 > JAIRLF01. The sequence continues at coordinate 4,466 of JAIRZR010000114.1, forward strand.
AGCAGCATCAGGTCGTCGATATCGTCGCCGGCGTCGAACAGCAGACGCCGTATTGCCGAATCGCTGACTTCTTCCTGCGCAAGGACAATGGGTCGCAGATGCAGGAGAACCAGTTTCTGGACATATCTCATCCTGTCGTTCAGCGGGAGTTTCAGATGCTTGAATATTCCCGGTATCATTTTCGAGCCGATAAACTCGTGACCGTGGAAAGTCCAGCCCGCGGTCTCGTCGAACTTTTTTGTCGCCGGCTTGGCAATGTCGTGCAGCAGAGCCGCCCATCTCAGCCACAGGCTGTCCGACCTGTCGGCAACATTGTCGAGCACCTGCAGGGTATGCTCGAAATTGTCCTTGTGTTTCATGCCGTTTTTCGATTCGACACCCTGCAGCAGCGCCAGCTGTGGAAAAATCAGTTTCAGCAGCCCCGACTTTTCCAGCAGCTCGAAGCCGGCGGAGGGTTTCTCCGACATGATTATCTTGTTGAGTTCGTCGCAGATGCGTTCCCCGGATATTATTTCTATCCTTCCGGCGTTTCTCTGTATAGCCTCGAAAGTGTCGTCGACGATCGAAAAGTTTAGCTGTGAGGCGAAGCGTATTGCACGCATCATGCGCAGCGGGTCGTCGGAGAAGGTTATGTCCGGATTTTGCGGCGTCCGGATCAGTTTCCTTTCAAGATCGCCTATCCCGTCGAAAGGATCGACAAGGCTTCCCGTATCTGCCCTGTTCAGGCTGATGGCGAGGGCGTTGATCGTGAAATCCCTTCTGTTCTGATCATCTTCCAGCGAACCGTTTTCGACGATCGGCTTCCGCGACTCGCGCCGGTACGATTCCTTCCGCGCTCCTACAAATTCGATTTCCATTTCGCGGGTTCTGAGCATTGCGGTGCCGAAGTTTTTGAATACGTTAACCTGAACGCCAAGCTTTTCTGCAACTTTTTCGGCGACGTCTATGCCGCTTCCCTCCACAACAATATCGATATCGCTGGAAGTCCGCTGCAAAATCAGGTCTCTGACATATCCTCCTATAATATATGCGCGGACGTTTTCCGACTGCACGGTTTCCCTTATGCAGTCCAGCGCCGGGGATGACAGCAGCTGCATAATTTCGTCCCTTAACACGGTTTCAAGTACTGTTCTTTTATCCATTTACAGTTTTATTTATTTTATAATCAGCAGTGATGCCCGCTAATCCTGGTTTTAAACCAAAGTGCAAAAGTATGATTTATTCTACAATATACCGCGCACGGTATAGTTTAGTGCATTGCAGACTGACGCCTTTTAGAGTTAAAAGTTAAGGACTTAACCTGTATTTTAAAATCAGTTTGGGAGTTCCAAGTCATACAACCGTTATGAACTGGACAAAAAAATTGGGAATGGCACATATCAGAGACAGAGAGTTTTATGACGGACAGAAATGGGTACCTGTAATTGACGAAAGTATTCAGTCTGGCAATAAAAAATTGCTGCTGTCAATATCGTTCCCCGAAAAGAGAGTAATGGAAGGAAGAGCACTGTCATTCAAAGATATAACACCGACAGTTATGCAGGTTGGCGAATCATGGAAGTGTGACGGTATCGCCAATGCAATAAAAGCATCAATAAATCCGGAACAGATATCATATGTGATTTCTGACGGGGGCAACAATCTCCTGAACGGGATTAAGTCTTTAAACTGCAAACACATATCGGACGTAAATCACAAATTTTCACTGATAATAAAAAATATTTACGAAAAAGATGAAATATTTATACAGTATACCAAAGAACTGGCATCCATGCGTGCCAGACTGTCGATGAGTAAATATGCGCAGACTGTAGCGCCCAATCAGCGTATTATGAGCCGTTTCATGAACCTCCTGCCACTGTTTGAATGGAGTGTAAGAATGCTTGACTTAATGGACAGGGGAGCGTTGTCCGGAGAAGAGATGGAAAAGCTGGCTTTTATAAAAAACTGGTAATGTCATAGATTATCAGAATAAATAATTATCTTTGTGGCCAAAAAAGTAATCATGATAGATACGACAGTGATTGAATGTCCACATTGCGGGAGCAACAACTTGGTTAAGCAGGGCAAAACAGGCAACGGTACGCAAAAATGGCAATGCAAGAGTTGCAAAAAACATTTTCGCCTGGCATACCGCTATCGGGCATGGCAGGCC
>JAIRZR010000138.1 GCA_031267155.1 Prevotellaceae bacterium
TTTTTCAATGCGGGGACATTGTTACTGTATTTATCGCTGTTCACATACCAGAAATTGTATCCGATATAATCTTCTTCGCCGACAGGAATTATTTCGGTTTGCAGATGCAGTTCCTGAAGGAAATCGTCCGGCCCGCCTCCTCTTTGCGCAAACTGTCCGAGCAGTGTCTTGCCATTTAGCGAATACATCTCTATCATATAGTCGCAGTTAGGCTGATTCTGCACGACAACCAGCGTATCGTACACTACATAAAAGGCCGCAGGATTCAACAAATCCTCAAAAACAATCTCTTCGGGATCGTGAAGAACTACCTGTTTCGGTATATCTTTACGGTCGAAACTGATGACCGACTCATCTCTGTCGGTTGGTTTGTTGGAATTACAACCGAAGCACAGTGTCATCAATCCAATTATCAATACTTTTTTATACATGGTTTATTCGATATTTTCCGAAACAATTATTTCCCTTCTCTGCCATTCCCTGGAAGTTTTCTCCGCTTCCGTCATTTTTCCGTGACATGAAATGGCAAAAAACAGTATGAGGACATGACAAATTACTCTTTTTGATTCCATTGAAATATACTTTCAAATATGGCTTTGTTTTTTTGGCCGTTTTTAGCTCTGATCGTCATTAATGAAATTATTTCCGGTTTAGGCGTATTTCCGGCATCGTCCCATTCTTCAAACGGAACCGGTATGCCGTCATAGATTATTTCCGTACTGTCCGGGTGATAGGCCCTGGCCCGGCTAAATTCATTCTCCGCAAATAGAGTATTGGGCGCTAAATAGACGGTCTGCAATTCTTTTCTCTCGACTGTTTCCGTATGCCATCCGTACCCCGACCGGCGGAAGTGCAGCTTATCCCCGATTTTCACCTGCAAGCGGAATTTCCCGCCTGCATCGTTATATACCGCGACAGTGTCGCGGTAATAGATCCTTACGTCCTTTAACGGAGCATTGGTATTCTTGTCTCTGACAATGCCGACGCATGTAAAATCGCTTTGCTGAGCATCCATGACGGGCAGACTGCCCGACAGTAAGCATAAAATTATGAGTATCTTTTTCATTGTTTCCGGATTATAGTTTATATCGTGTTATGGAAAATCCTTCTTCCTCTTCGTATGTAATTGCATACAGCGTCTCGTCTGCCGCGTCCACGCAGAACGAATAAATGAGTTTGTCGGATGCGAGCGTTTGGACATGGGCGCCTTTCCAGTCGAATACAAGAATCAGTTTTCCTCCTGTTGAACGTACGTGTTGTGTCCCGAACGTTTCGCCGGAATAAAGCATGTAACAGTACCGTTCCGTCCCGCAGGCTCCCTTGTAATTCATCACGCAATTGTCACTCAGGCTGACTTGCCTGTCAAAATTTCCCGCTACATCGTATGTTTCATACCGCCTGACCAGCGAAGCGTCTCCGTTTTCAATCCGGTAGAACTCCAGATTGTCACAGTAGGAACTGCCCATGGCAAAATGACTTCCGTCCGGACTGACACAGAGCGCACCCTGATACAGGAAAAAGCGTTCCGCAGGCGACATTTTTTCTCCCCGAAACGGATATTTGCCGACCGTGTTGACGGCTTTTCCATTCTCATCATAGAGCGTGTAACGTCCGTCTTCAAACATGCCGATCCCGACGAAACCGCCGGCTGTTTTCTTGATGTTTGCCGGCCTGTCCTCAAATGAATATTCCCCGTATAACGCTTTTTGCTCCATATCAACGGTTCCGCTCAAGTCATATTCACGTAAAAGACCGTTTTGCATCTGAAAAACAATCAGTTTTTTACCACCGGAAACGGACAGTTTCAGCGGGACAAGCACCTCGTCCGGCCCCTGTCCTTCGTTTAGAAAACGGCTGATAAACCGGTCGTTTTTTATGTCGAGAACAGTTATCGTTTGTCCTTCATACCTGTCGTAAAAAAACAAAAACGAATCAATGCAAACGATCTCTGCCGGCCTCCCGATTAAGCAGTCTACCGTAATCGCTTCACCGTATATTTCTCGCTGACTGCTGAAAAAATCGCTTGTCTGCCTGTTGCATGAGCAGAACGCAATACATATTATAATCGAATTAAATATAGTCTTCATAGAATTATTGTTATTAAAAGAAGCCGTTGTACAACGACTTCTTATCTGTTATTAAGAGTTATGGAAGGCATTCTGTTAAATAATATCCATAACAATATCCGCACCATTCATACGGACAGTTTGTTCCACATCTTTCGAAAAAGAAAAAGCAATCATCTGATTCATCAGCTAATGCCTCAACATTAGCTAATGCCACATCCGACAAAACAGCGTCATTACTGCTTTGCATCACATTCCAACCTGCCACTGCCACAATAGCAGCAGCAATTGTATAAAAACTAATTTTCTTCATTTTGTAAATTTTTTAACTTATTAAACATATTATTTTCGCTATTATCCGGCTAAAATCTGCTTTCCTGAATTTTATACGGTGATCATTGACTGAATGGACGCCGGATTGCAGCGAATAAAAAATCCATTCCTGTCAGTGATGCCATTTCAGATTAATTCCGTATTTTTACCATAATACCTCCTTTCTTTTTTTGGAGGGAAGCCGGGACGGAGAGTTTCGTATTCTTTGCAAAAGCCGATGACTCTCCGCCTTTTTTCCCTGATGATTGTTTATTGTTTTCTCTTTCTATAATAGTCTTTTTGAACAGCGTCCAAATGCCCGGATTAAGCGACGGGTTGCCAACAATGATAACCTTGTTGTCCCTGTCGAGCAGGAAACATTGGTATTCGGGTTTGGAAGGGAAACTGTTCAGTTTTCCGATTTCATTTTCCTTATCTACAAATACCGGGTGACGGAATCCGTTTTGCCTGAAGATGAACGCTAACTCTTTTTCGTCTTTCTTTTTGGGTTGAAAGAAAAATACAAATTCAGGCTTCCGGATGAAAACGGTGTCGGATTCTTTCATGATCTTATTCCATTCGCTTAACTTTAGCCGACAACTTGTGCAACCCAGTGAATCGACATATAGCATTATCTTGTAATTATCGCTATGTAAGTCCATACAATTGGTGTCTTTCCCCATAGACGTACAAGGTATTCCTTCGGGGAAACGGACTTCCTTTGTCGGTCCATTCGGTAACGATTTTAACGGCGTCGTTTTTCTGTTTGTTTTTACAGGAAGAAAAACAAAAGACAATTAACGTTGCAATCGCTGTGTATGTAATTTTCGTTTTCACGCTTTGTTTCATTTTTACAAATATAAAAACATACCACTTAAAAAAACGCTTAAAAAAACGCTTAATCTCAAGAAAAAATGAAAAAATTTTCATTAATAGTTTTTTTAATAGTTTTTTTAAGCGGTCGCCAATGTATCTCTATTTATTCCCTGTTGGCTGTGCAACAGGAATTTACTTTCAAGATGAAGACTATATTTGGCAACCGTTCGACGGAAGTCCACCAAATATCATCGATTACATCTGTGCCGGAAAAAATTCAGGCGGATGAACCTTATTTTATGCAAGAACAAAGCCGATCGATTTTATTGATTGCTTCGTCAGCAAGTTCTTCTAATGTTCCGACGTGATGCGTCTTTGTTTTCCAAAAAAACTTAGGGTTTTGGGCGTTTTCATAAAGCCTTTCCCCGTGATAAAATGCTATAATTTCATCCGTTTCGCTATGAATAATCAGCTTGGGCATGTTCCTGATTTTTCGAATATCCCGTTCTGCAACATAATCCTGATTAAAAGATGTGGAGTGTCTCTTCATGCTGTTTCGAATGAAATTTGTCGGCATAAAGTCCATCGCAAGATTTTGCGCGGAACTTAAGCTTCCATCAATAATAAAGGCATCCACATCCTGCTGCCTGTCACAAACAAGTCTGGTTGCAACTTGTCCTCCTATTGACATTCCGTATACGATAACCTTTAAAGAATCGTTCCGGGTCGACGACAGGAAATCGTTAAAGGCTATTTCCGTGTCTTTTAATACGCTTTTATAGTCGGGCTTACCGGTTGATTTCCCGTACCCTCTCCAATCCGCAACATAAACATTATAGCCTCCGGATATCAGCGTATTTATCATGCCTGCATAAGTAGAGACATTCCCACTGTTGCCGTGAATAAAAAATATATTTGCCTTGGGAGTCTTACTTTTAAAGTAATAGGTATAGATAGTGATGCCTCTTCCAACGTCTATGGATTTTTCTTCGAAAATGAATTTATCCATGTTTTCAATTTTACGGCTTGGATTGTAAAACATTTTAGATTCATCGTAAACAGCTCTTCCGATTCCACCCGTAGCGCTTTCGGCTCCGATTTCACTTCCGCGCAGGGTCGCATCCAGGCCTTTCAAGGCTCCTTTGCCTCCAGCACTAAATCCTTTCAGGGTTTGTTTCAGGCCTTTCAAACTTCCTTTAGCTCCGGCATTAAATCCATAAAGGGCCTGATGCATTCCGGTGTGGATTCCCCGTAATGCAGGATGAAAATCTTTGCTTTGCTTCGTAATTTGAGTTGTATCGGCATTACAGTTCCGGTTATCATTGATATTATTTCCTGTCATCGGACTGCTTATTAACCATAATCCGAATATTGATAGATAGATGTGCTTAGCTTTCATGTTGCTGTCTGATTTTTATTCGTGAAGTGTTTCCCGGGTTTCCATGCCGAACAAGAATATACTTTGCTGTCATAATCTTTTTATTTTAAAAAACGACAATGCGCAAAAGTACATAAAAACATTTGACGACAAACTGTTTTTTCGGTTATTTTTTCTGAGGCGCTATGAAAAATTGAACGTGAAGGCATGGGCATGGCACGCTACGCCTCTACACATATAATAATCATACTGTGCACAGTATAATATCGATATGTCTCCAAACGGGCGTTTAAACCGTCAATGCCTATGAATAAAACCGATAAACGATAATTAATTGTTTATTCTTTTTGCTTTTTAGAATATTCCCACATCTTTGCACTACTCAAGTTTTTAATTTATAGACCTGTGTATTTAATATATGAACATAAGTTTACAGTATTTATACATGTGTTTGCATATTAAAGACACGTGTTTGAATAATAAAAACACGTGTATGAGTAGTAGAAACACGTGTCTGAAAAATAAAAACACGAGTTTTAATGATAAAAACACGTGTCTGAGTGATAAAAACACGTGTTTGAGTGATAAAAACACGTGTCTTAGTAATAGAAACACGTGTTTGAGTGATAAAAACACATGTCTTAATAATAGAAACATGTGTTTTATAGATAAAAACACGTGTTTGCAAAGTTCGGACATGAGTATGCAACAGACACTCATTCGCCGTTCGAGCTTGCCTTCGACGAAAGCGAACGCGGCAAAATGGTCTATATCTGTCTGCGCGGGGAAAATACCCGGGGCGAAAAAGGGCCGTGGAGTGAAATCGTCAAGGCGGTGATTCCGTAAGAAGACGAGGAGAGCCTGCAAATTGTATAATTGTATAGGGGTGGAGGCATGTAGGGGCGTAGCGCGCGCTACGCCCCTACATATAATATATCCATGCCGGGCGTATCCCCGATTCGCATAATTATGCCGCGCGCAGTATTCATGCTGCACACAGTATAAAAAGGTATAATATACATTCCTTACCTGACAGCATAGAAAAAGATATTTTTCTCCGAAAATTATTCCGGCTTCTGTTTTTTTTTCATACCTTTACCGCCTGAATATAACAAACTGTAACTCGAAATTTGTATGAAAACAATAATTGAAGAACGCTGGGGCACGCACCCCGAT
>JAIRZR010000215.1 GCA_031267155.1 Prevotellaceae bacterium
TATGAACGCGAACAGTGGGCTGCGGAAGCGAGATTCCTGAAAGCGTATTATCATTTCTTCCTTTTGCAGTTATATGGCCCCGTTCCGATTATTCGTGAAAATCTTCCGGTCAATGCGACACCGGATCAGGTCAGGATCTATCGTGAACCGGTGGACGATGTAGTAAACTATATCGTAGAACTGCTGGACGAATCTGTTGCCGGACTGCCACTTAACATAACCAGCCAGATAACGGATGCGGGAAGGATTACCCAGGCCATAGCGCTGGCGTTGAAAGCCAAAGTACTGATATGGGCGGCAAGTCCACTGTTGAACAACAACCCCTATTATGCCGGTTTTATGGATAACCGGGACGTTCAACTCTTCCCTGCCGGTAGCAGTCCTGACGTCGTCAAATGGCAGCGAGCGGCTGATGCGCTAAAGACTGCCATTGAAACCTGTCATTTGGCGGGACATGATCTGTACCGTTACACGCAGGGTACATTCAGTTTATCGGATGAAACCATTCTGAAATATACCATACGCGGCGCCGTAACGGAAAAGTTCAATCCCGAAATTGTCTGGCCTGCAACGCAAAATACAAACAGTCTGCAAAGATACTGCATGCCCAAACTGGGAACATATACATATATAGTAGATATCTCGGAAGTAAGTTCCACCTTGAAGATTGCCGAACAGTTCTATTCCAAAAACGGTATTCCCATTAACGAGGATCCGGAATGGAATGTGGATGATGGCGGTTATGCTGCACGCTACGAAACCATGGTTGCAAAAGCCGATCACCAGTATTATATCCGGACAGGCGAGACAACAGCCAAACTGCACTTTAACCGTGAACCCCGTTTTTATGCCTCCCTAGCTTTTGACCGCAGCATACTGGAAGGAGCAGGCGAATCGGAAGCGAACAGTTTCACTGTAATGGGTCGAAATTCGGAAAATTCGGGATATTTATCCGGTGATACTCATATTCTAACCGGTTACTTTCAGAAGAAACTGGTTCATCCGAATACCACAAAAAGGGGATCGACCTATACGGCTCAGGAATACTTATTTCCCATGATTCGTCTGGCAGACCTGTATCTGCTCTATTCGGAAGCGTTGAACGAAGTCAAATCAAGTCCCGACGATGAAGTGTACCGCTGGATTGATGCCGTGCGTGAACGTGCGGGTCTGGAAGGCGTCAGGGAATCATGGGCCAAGGCAGCTCCCGGATACCGGAACAAGCCGCATACGCAGGAAGGTATGCGCGAAATCATCAAGCGGGAACGTCTGATAGAGCTTACCGGCGAAGGACAGCGCTTCTGGGATCTCCGCCGATGGAACGACGCCGAAACGTTTTTCAGCGAGCCTTTACAGGGATGGAACTACATGGGCAATACTGCCGAAACGTATTATACTGTAGTCTCCTACCTGAGCCGGCGCTCATATACCAAACGGGACTATCTCTGGCCCTTGAGGACGAACTCCGTTATAGTAAACTCCAATCTGAAACAGAATCCCGGATGGAAATAATATACAATCTTTAAATGAAAGGAATATGAAAAAGTTATTTGATATGAATAAAAGATGGACAGGCGCTATTTTTGCGCTTGCGGCAGGACTGTTTCTTTTTGCAGCCTGTACCGAAGATAACGGCGTCGCTCAGAAACCGAGCGATTCCGTACCCCCTCACAAGCTTAGTGTTATCGGAGTGGAAAGTACACCGGGAGGGGGAATTATTGTTTACAGTTTACCGGACGAAATTGATATTTCGTATGTTAAGGGCGAATATATGTTTCAGGGTAAAAAACGGGTTATCAGGGCTTCGGTTTACAACAATTTCCTGACGGTCGAAGGCCTTGGTTCCGTTGAGCCGATAGAGGTTACGCTCTATGTCGTCGATCACAGCGAGAATGTGTCCGAGCCGGAAATCGTCCGGTTTACTCCCGACACTCCGCCCGTTGAAAGCATACTTTCGAGTCTTGAAATGATACCCGATTTTGCAGGTGTGCATCTGACGTGGGACAACCCCCTGGGTATTGAAATCGGGCTTACCCTGTTTGCTACCGATTCGACCGGGACGCTGGCGGAAGTCCGTACGGAGTACACACCCATGAGAGCGGGCAATTTTACATTCAGAGGATTTGATACTTCCGAACGGAAATTCGCCGTGAAAATCATCGATAAGTGGGGTAATGAAACAGATATGAAAGAGGCGGTTATTACGCCTTATTTCGAGGAAATGTTGAATAACACCCTTATAACTCAAGTGGTACTGCCTTATGATAATAATACCACAGCAGGATCAACTCAGCCTTTTGGAAATGCGTTTGATGGAAATATAAGTACACTCTTTCATACTGCCGAAGGGACAACTTATCCCTTACCGCTGCTGCTTACTATGAATCTGGGGACAACGGCAAAGCTGAGCCGGTTCGTATTGGTTCACCGAAATGACAGCCGGTTTGATTATACGCATCACAATATTCGGTATTTCGAACTTTGGGGAACGACAACCGTTAAAACCGGCATGCCGGATGATTACTGGTGGGAGGATTGGAAACAGGACTGGGAAATGCTGGATGATTATGAGGTTATCAA
>JAIRZR010000264.1 GCA_031267155.1 Prevotellaceae bacterium
TATATTATACATATTAAAAATATTTACGGTTTGATAAATTCTTTCGGGGGGGAATATATGAAATGCCGGTATCCGGTATCGAAATGCGATACGGAAAACGGAATACTGTTTTCTTGCAACTGAGAGTTTGTTTTGTAGCTTCTGTTTCCGAACGTAACTCGCTGATTACTGTGTGTGTGTGTGTGTGTGTGTGTGTGTGTGTGTGTGCAAAAATCGTGCCAAAGTATTCAATTACAGCATTCCCCGGAAGATTATTTCCGAAATCTTTGAAGCCGCAATGTAAGGTTAAACAAACCATAAAAACAATACTTTAAAATTACACGTCAATAAATCAAAAATCGTTTCATAAAAACGTAGCAAAGGTAAATAAAAAAATAATACGATGAACAATTTAATCTGAAATTTGTTAAAAGAAATTTTTTATCTGATTGTGTTTCTTGTGATTAAAATAGAAAAAAAAATTGAATCGGAGTTTGCAGAATTAAAGTATTTACAAAATTGTCGACGCCTTTTTAATTGAAAAACGATTCGAGAAGCTGTTTTTTGTAATAGCAAATCAAAACCCGTAGGAAATTGAAGAAACATACCCGCTTCCTGCCGTCCGGTTATACAGTGCGCGGGCTAAAGTTGTGAGATAAAAATGTAGAAATGTTTCGCATCCTTTGACGCCGCAAGCGTCTTTCATATAACAACATCACAAACGACTAATGCCCCCTTCCGTGTAAAAGAGATGAGTGCGCTGGAGACCTCTTATTTTCATAACGCCCCTAATGGTGAGAGTACATTTTTATTCATTAGTCCCCCATTATAGGTTTTAATGCAAAAAAAATATAACATTGCCGGAATCAAAAATCCCGTCAGGGATTAAATATTGGTAGAAATCAATTCATTGTCCAGCAAAATCCCGTCAGGGATGACACGCGCTATCTTCGTTTTTACATTTCATCCCTGACGGGATTTTTTGTCGCATCAATAATCTGCTTCATATTAGCCGTTTGCGATGTTGTTATATGAAAGAAATACTTTTCCCCTTACAAAGCCGCTACGAGCGGGAAAACAGCTGACAGCAGGACTCAAAATCGCATGTTACTTAATATCCAAAAAAATGGATCGCAGCTATTTAGCAAATATAAATCAAACAGTAAACTTATTTTATTATTTTTGCGACCTCGTCGAAAGAAATGGACGGTAGGAAATTGAATATTATTATACAAAAACAGTTATGGATATTGTAAACATCAGAGAAAACAAGTCAGTTATGAGAAATATGCTTGTGTATGCTGTTTTTTTTCTGCTGGCGACAGCCTGCAATCATTCTGCCGGCGATTCCGATCAGGTTAATCATATAGATAAAAACAGGTTGCTGAATATAAACAGGTATTTGGTCAATAGGGATATGGATGTTATGAGACATTTTGTTAAACGTAAATCATGGAGGATGTCTTTTGCCGGCGACGGTTATTATTACGAACTGTTTAACGAAGGCGAACAGCCTAAAATAACAGATAAACAGCAGATAACATACGATTGCAGTATTGCGCTCCTTGACGGAACGTCCTGTTATGAGGACACAAGTAAAAATTTCGTCGTCGGCGGTTCTGAAGAGATTTACGGACTGCACCGTGCCATAAAATTTCTGGGCAAAGGAGGAAAGGCGCGTTTTATCTTTCCCCCGCATCTGGCATACGGCGTCCCTGGCGATTTCGATAAAATCCCCCCGCGCGCCATTCTGTTATATAATGTGCATGTAAGGGAAGTGAAATAGACAGCCAAAATTGCCCGTAGGGCATTAATATCAATAGAAATTTGTCCAAACATCTTCACAATCCCGTTAGGGGTTGAACGTTAGGATATTTTGTAAACAATTCCGCCATTTGCCATCGCGTGCAAGCCTTAAAAAGGCTTGTGGCTGGAGGTAAACGGTTTTCTATTGATATTATAATGCCCTACGGGCAATTAATCAACGCTATTCAACTTTTAGTTTTTAACTCTCTTGATGCCCTGTGGGCAATTTCGCAATGCGCATTATGTCCACAGTATCATGAAACTGTTACATCTTATTTATTTCACGTCCCTTAAGGTATCGTTGTTGCTGTCGCATACAGAATTACGACAGATGCAAAGATAAAAGCGCGTGGTGTCAAAATAAAAAAAGTATGTTAATCGTTATCTCAGCGCCAATTTGAGCGCCTTGTATCCGGCGAGGCTGACCTTCAGCCATTCGCCGTTTTTGAGCAGCACCTGCTGATTTTGCCTGCCGTACGATTCGATTGCGGAAATATATTCGATATTGACAATATACGATCTGTGTACCCTGACGAACAGGCTTTTTGGAAGATGCGACTCGAAATGTTTCATCGTCTGCTCTTTCAGATACTTTCCGTCGCCGGAGATAATCATCACATAATCGCCTTCCGAACGGAGATAAACGATATCGCCGACAGGGATTACCTTTATTTTCTGTTTGGTTTTCACCATGATGCGTTCCAGTATTTCCACATCTGCAGACCCGTTTTCCGCGGATTCATCCTGTTCGGATTCCGTTTTCAGGGACTGTGCCTGTTCGCGTTCCATCTCGCGATGCTGTGACTCGGCATAAAAATAAAGGACAAATATGATGTAAAGCATCATGCAGAAAAGCCCCTTCACGGGCAATGTCGAGACAAGTGCAAGGACGTCGGCTTCGTCCA
>JAIRZR010000289.1 GCA_031267155.1 Prevotellaceae bacterium
CGACAGGCAGGGCGAAAAAACGGATATGAATACCGAAAGCAATATGTATTTTGTTGAACAGTTCATAATTTAATATTTAGTATTTACTATTGATTCAAAACGTGGAGAGTATGACAGGCGATTAATGCAGCCGTTTCCGTGCGCAGGCGGCTTTCGCCCAAAGAGACGGGAGAAAAACCTGCAGATATGGCTGCACTTATCTCTTTCGGACTGAAATCCCCTTCCGGGCCTATCAGTATAACGGCGTTCTCGCCCGGTTTATAAATCTCCTTTATAAGATTTTTTTTCATCTCGGAGCAGTGTCCAATCATTTTATAACCTGCCCGAGTCTGATTCTGTACAATAAATTTCGGGAAGTCGATGATTTCGTCGATTTCGGGAAGTGTGGTTTTCTGCGATTGTTTCATTGCGCTGACTGCGATCCGGTACAGTCGTTGCAATTTTATTTCGCTTCGTTCCGAATAACGGCAGCGCAGGCAGGTGATTCTGTTTATCCCTATTTCGGTTGCTTTCTCGACAAACCATTCCATTCTGTCCATATTTTTTGTAGGAGATATTGCAATATGAATATCAAAATCCCACGAAGGTTTTTGTTTCAGTTTTTCTTCGATGTCGATACGGCAGTGTTTCGGGTGCGCATCCGTCAAAATAGCCTTATAAAGAAAGCCTTTGCCGTCGGTAACGGTTATGGCATCTCCGTTTCCAAGTCTTAGTACGCGAGCGCAGTGTTGCGATTCATCTTCCGGCAATTCCGGATTCGACGCAATGTCGGGAGCATAAAACAGATGTTCCATTTTTCTTGAGGTCAGTCTTTTTTATTCTCCTTTTCCCTGCGTGACAGTTCGTCTTTATATATTTTCGCAAACTCGTAATTCTCTTCGGATACGGCTTTTTCCATACGTTCTTTGATTTCTTTCTTTTTCAGTGTACGCAGTTGTTGCCTCAGTTTGGGTATATCCTGCAAATCATCGGTCGTAAGTTCTTCGAACAACAGTTCCGGCTCACTTTTCGACGGATAATTGCCTTCTTCCAGGACAACGCTGCATTTCTTCATGATAGATTCCGTCGTATAAATGTCGCAACTGCACCGCAGAGCGATCGCAATTGCATCGGAAGTACGTGAATCCAACCGTATCTCGCGCAGGGTGTCGGTCAACACGATTTCCGCATAAAACACCCCGTCGCTGAACTTGTGTATGAAAACTTCCCGCAGGATAAAGCCCGTCGCCTTGATGTATTCTGTGAACAAATCGTGCGTTAGCGGACGCTGGGGGTTTAACCCTTCGAGCGCTATGGCGATCGATTGCGCTTCGAACATTCCGACGATGACGGGTAAACGTCTCAGCCCGTCTTCGGCCAGAACCAGTGCGTAGGCTCCGGATTGTATCTGGCTGTTTGTGAGTCCCTGCACTCTTAGTTTTATTTTTTTTTCTTCCATAACATCTTGTTTTATGCTGTTTACTGTAGCTTGCCGAAATAATTTTCGAGCAGTTCAAAAGAGGTATCTTTCAATAGAACTTTTTTATCCTTATCCAAAAGATATATCGTAGGAAATCGCTTAATATTGTATATCCCTTCCATATTTATTATCTGTCCGGCATCGCGCGAATAAATCCATGAATTTAAGACGGTGGATGCGTGTTTCTGCCAGGCTTCTACATCGTCACTTGTATAGACGGTCAGTATTTTAAGCTTCCCCTGCCCGATGAAGCCGTTTATCACCGGCGATACGATGAGTCGGCGGGTCAGTGCGAGGCAATCTTCACATTCGGGATCGTTGAAATAGAGCAGTACGTAATCGGCACTGACGGCATGCAGCGTGCCCGTTTTTCCGTCCGTCAGTGTGTAGGTAAAATCGTTCGCTGTGTGTCCGGTACGGTTTTGCATGACGCTTCCGAGCAGGAATTGCGGACGTATCTTTTCAGCGTCGCCAAGCGCCGGCGATGCTGTTTCCTGCTGTAAAAACGGAATCAGTTTCTCTTCGTCATACACCGGCGAATCGGGGGCGTAAAGATACTGTTCGCTTAGCTTTGATATATAAAGGTATGTTTCCCGGCGACTCTCCGCCTTTTTCATCAGCGAACGGATGGATTTGTCCATCGTATCCGCCGATACTAAAGACAACAAGTCCAGGTAATCGACAAAACTGCGCTCAAGCAAATTGTCCGTCATGAGGAAAGAGGTGTCGCCGAAATCATATTTATCCCAATAGTGCATGGCAAGATAATCGGCACGTCCGGACGGTTCGGTTATTGCGTCCGGTATGTCCGGCATCATGTTCAGCAACAAGCTGTCGGGTTGCCGGGCATTGCACAGTGAAATGACTGTAAGGTTTAAAATTACCGGGATTATATATTTGCCAATCAATTTATTCATTCGTTTTGCCATTTTGTTTTTTATTATATTGAGCAGGTCGGCAATGTTACCGTCGCTTTCCCGCTATAATAGCCCTACAAGCGACTTTCACCGCATACGGCTCAAGTGATTACTGCGTTTAATGCATGCAAAATTAAACCTGTTCAACGACTTTTGCAAATCTTTGTCCGATAAAGTTGCGTTTTCGCGCAAAAACAGGAGAGAAAAAAGATTTGTTTTATCCGGAGATATTCCATACATTTGCCTCGAAAAAAACAAATTGATATGGAAAATGTTAATGACTGGCTGTATTGGGTTATCATAATAATTGCAGGTATCAGCAGCATTGTCAGCTCAATAAGCAAAAAGATTAAGCAGTCCGGCGAGAACCGGCAACCCCGCGAAGTGATCACGGAAGAGTGGGTGGACTGGGAAGACAACGCAGAAACACCACACCCGGCTGTTCCCGAAAAACGGCCTGTCGCCGTCCCCGATTTGCAGGCGCAGCGAAAAGCCTCTTTTGATTACGGAAAGTTCGGCAGCAAAACGAAACCGAACAGCGATTATTCCATCTTCAAAAAAGAATCGGCGCCCGCGACTACCCTCTATACCGAAGACAACATCGTGCCGGTCAGCATCGACGATACCCCGTCAAACACGGAAGATTGGCGCAAAGCCTTTCTATATAGCGAAATCTTCAAGCGGAAATATTAAAATGCCACACACGAAATTAGTCATATTTGACTTGGACGGGACCTTATTAAATACGATATCAGACCTTGCCCGCAGTACAAATTATGCATTGAAAAAAAACGGCTTCCTCCCCCACCCGATTGAAGATTACAAATATTTTGTGGGTAACGGCATCGGCAAATTATTCGAACGGGCGCTCCCCGAAGGCAAAAAAACGGAGGAAAACATAATGAAGCTACGGGACACATTCCTGCCCTACTACGACAGTCACAACACCGAATATACCGAACCGTACGAAGGAATACCCGAACTGCTGAACACCCTGCAGTCAAACGGCCTGAAAATGGCCGTTGCCTCCAACAAATACCAGCAAGCAACCGAAAAGCTCATAAACAGATATTTCCCTGAAATATCATTCACCTCCGTATTCGGACAGCGCAAAGACATACCCGTAAAACCAAATCCGGCCGTTGTGCACGAGATTCTCCGGATTGCCGACATCCCGGCTTCCGAAGCCCTGTATGCAGGCGATTCGGGCGTTGATATGAAGACCGCTTCAAACAGCGGCATCACGTCCGTCGGCGTCACATGGGGATTCCGTCCGCGTTCCGAACTCGAAGCGAATGGCGCCGTACATATTGCAGACTCCCCTGCCGACATCCTGAACCTGATTTGACAACCATTTTTTTCTCGTGCAGCACGGA
>JAIRZR010000493.1 GCA_031267155.1 Prevotellaceae bacterium
AATTCAGATGAGAGTGCGGTAAACAATTTCACCACTTGCTATCGCGTGCAAGCCTTAAAAGGCTTGTGACGGGAAATAAACGGTTTTCTATTGATATTGATGTCCTACGGACAATTAATCGTCATTTCGCTTTTAGTTTAGGTACGAAACGGGTATTCGCAATGACGACGTGAGGGACTTTTTGGACACCCTCAATCCATTACGGGTTTGATGGGAAGAAACTGTTCAAGCTTGCGCTTGATTCAAGTCCTTACGGAGTTGTGGAGAGATGTATGTTGTACCCCGAACTGCGCCTGCGGCTTGTTCGGGGTTATCCATATTTGACGCCTTACGGCGTCAGTCTGCAATGCACAAAACTGCCCCGCGCGTGGTATAATATACTGATTTTTGACAGCCCACCTGTCGGGCTATTCTGAATTTCAAGTCAGATGATAAGCTCACAAAATTATCCCGCGCGTGGTATAGATTCATAAAAACTTCTTTGCCAAGATTTTTTGATGTCTTATTATATTCTCAAAATCCAAAACGTTGATTAATCCTTCAGCAGCGTCAGCTTATCGGATTCGAGATTGGGATTGTGTTTATTGACTTCAGTAAGGAACACGCTTAGTATAAGGGTTGTAATTATCAAGTCTATAAGTATTCCCGTATTGATCAGTATCGGCATTTCGGTGCCGGCGGCGATGGAGAACAGAAACACGGCATTTTCGAGAACCAGAAAGCCGACCATGTGAGAAAAGATACGTTTGTGCGAGATAATCAGCAGGAGACCGCAAAGCATGGCGCTGATGGATATTATCAGGAACGAGGGCGTTATTGCCGGATCCTTGAACATAAACGATATTCCGATGCTCACGAAGAAAGCCAGTATGGTAAGTATCAGTTGATAGAATATGGGCAGTGCGGACTTGTGGACTTTGCTTACTCCCGTTTTGTTGATTATGCGGTACAGCAGGAACGGGATTGCAATTGCCTTGAATATCAGAGTTTCGGCAGTAATAAACAGGAGATTCAGCCAGTTGATTTCCTTCAGCAGGAAAAACGAGATGGCGAACAGCAGTATCCCCTGCAGGCACATCAGATTTGCATAGCTCCTGAACCGTTCGGTGATCGAAAGGAATATCAGCGAAAATGCAAACAGTAAAACAAAAAAATTAATCATCTATTTATAAACGTATAAGCATACAGGTCAAAACTGCGGTCCGTACATCTTCATGACAGTCTGGTAAACAAGTTCGTATTCGTATCCCCGCGACAGTCCGAATTTTATAAGCTTGTTCTTTAAATCCTCTTCGGAGGGCATCACCGTTTTCATCAGTCTTCCGTCTTCGCATTTAAGGATTTCGGAAGGGAAACTCCGGAGTATATTGTAGTTGTGGGTCGCCATAAGCACCGTGATGCCAAATGTCTGCGACAGGCCGTGGATGATGGACATGATATTGGCGCTTGTGTCGGGATCGAGATTTCCCGTAGGCTCGTCGGCGAGTATTATGTCGGGATCGTTCAGCATTGCCCGCGCAATCGCCACGCGCTGCTGTTCTCCTCCCGACAGGCGATAGGGCATGGCGTCGTTTTTGCCGGACAGTCCGACCATGGAAAGAACCTCTTCGATGCGCGCCCGGATTTCGTCCCTGTTGATCCAGCCGGTGGCTTTAAGCACAAATGCCAGATTGTCATAAACCGACCTGTCCGTCAAAAGCTGGAAATCCTGGAACACCACGCCAACTTTCCGTCTCAGGCTCGGGATATCCCTGCTTTTCAGTCCGTTCAGGCTGAAATCCAGGACAGTCGCATTTCCCCTGTGTATGGGGATTTCGCCGGTAATAGTCTTTATCAGTGAACTTTTGCCGCTTCCGACTCGTCCGATAAGGTACATAAACTGACCCTTGCTCATGCTGAAATCTACACCGTTCAGCACCTGCAGGTCTTTCTGGCAGATATCCACGCCTTTAAAATCTATAACAAGCTTTCCCATCACATATTAATATTTTACATAATTTCCGGAATCAACAGGTTTTCAGGATATGCAAAGTGAAAATCCCGTCAATAAATCAACTTTCTGCCGGGTCTGATAACAGTTTTTGTTGTGATTCCGTTTAAATAGCACAGGTTCCCTACCGATGTTCCTGTACGTTTCGCAATTACGCTGAGGCTGTCTCCCTTTCTGACCGTCCAGATTCTTCCCGAAGACGTGGCTGATGAAACAGCCGACTTGCGGTAGTCGAAATTCTTCTGCGTCAGCAATACGGTATCGTTTTTG
The DNA here is from genome assembly GCA_031267155.1 of Prevotellaceae bacterium. Lineage (GTDB taxonomy): Bacteria > Bacteroidota > Bacteroidia > Bacteroidales > UBA932 > JAIRLF01. The sequence goes on from JAIRZR010000493.1 coordinate 2,261, forward strand.
ACGCAGAGGCTGTCAAAATCAACCAGATCGCGCGGATTGACGCACTGTCCCAGATACCTTAATTCGAAATGCAAATGTGCTCCCGTCGATCTTCCCGTACTGCCTCCCAGACCGATCAGATCTCCGGCTTTAACCGTCTGATCCTGCTTAACAAGTATCTTACTCAGATGTCCGTAGAAACTTTCCAGACCGTTGCTGTGCCGGATAACCACCAGATTGCCGTATGCTCCAATTCTTTTGGCTATCCTGACCATCCCGTCCATGACGTTGAGAATGGAATCGCCCTTATATACCTTCAAGTCAATTCCATGATGAAACCTGTAGCGTCTCTGTCCAAATTCGGACGTTACCCTGTAATGCTTTGCCAGGGGATACGTGAATCCCGCGAGATCCAGGGACACGCTGTCGTTTACCAGAACCGAATCGGAGGGGATCCTGTACGGATTGACTTTCAGATTGTCCCAGATGGCGTACAGATCGTCAGCCGGAATAAGTCCTTCGCTTCCCGAATCTTCGTCAAGATCGAGATACCTGTCTTCCATATCCGGCAAGTACGCCACTTCTGCAAGGGGAACATTGATTTCGATATTGAGTCTGGGGAGCGTAATCGTGTGTACGGACGCATTATGCGCGTTCTTTTTCAAACGCTCTCCGGACGAATATGTCGCATGTGAAAAGACAGTACACAACATAAACGTCAAAAATAATACTGTGGATTTCTTCATCTTTTTTATTTATTTTAACATCATTGTTAATTGTTAACTGCTCAGGCATCGATTTTAGCATATTTTGCATGTGTTTCTATAAATTCCCTGCGTGGCGGGACGTCGTCGCCCATCAGCATGGAAAATATCCGGTCGGCTTCCGAAGCGTTTTCAATGGATACCTGACGCAAAACCCTGTGTTCGGGATTCATGGTGGTTGACCAGAGCTGTTCGGCATTCATTTCTCCCAGACCTTTATATCTCTGTACATGTACTCCCGAGTCCCTGCCTTTTCCGACTTCCCCGATTGCGGCTTTCCGCTCGTCTTCCGTCCAGCAGTAGCGTTCGTCCTTTCCCTTTTTCACCAGATACAGCGGCGGAGTGGCGATATAAAGGTATCCCCTCCTTATCAGTTCCTGCATGTGGCGGAAGAAAAAGGTCATGATCAGAGTGGCGATATGGCTTCCATCGACGTCGGCATCGGTCATGATCACTATTTTATGATAGCGCAGCTTGTCCAGATTCAATGCTTTCGTATCTTCTTCCGTGCCGATGGTAACTCCAAGAGCCTGATATATGTTTTTTATCTCCTCGTTCTCGAAAACCTTGTGTTCCATTGCTTTTTCCACGTTGAGGATTTTACCTCTCAGCGGCATTATTGCCTGAAAAGCTCTGTCCCTGCCCTGCTTTGCCGTTCCGCCTGCGGAATCTCCCTCGACAAGAAATATTTCGCAGTTGGCAGCGTTCCTGTCGGAGCAGTCGGCGAGTTTGCCGGGCAATCCCGCGCCGGAAAGCACTCCTTTCCGCTGTACCAGATCGCGGGCTTTTCTGGCGGCATGGCGGGCAGTGGCGGCAAGCACGACTTTTTCGATGATTTGCCGCGCCGCTTTTGGATTCTCTTCCAGATAGTTCTCCAGAGCCGAACTTACAGCCTGATCGACGGCGATGGAGACTTCCCCGTTGCCGAGTTTCGTTTTTGTCTGTCCCTCGAACTGCGGTTCCGCGACTTTAACCGATACTACGGCTGTCAGTCCTTCGCGAAAATCGTCGCCATTGATATCGAATTTAAGCTTGGCGAGCATGCCCGACTTGTCGGCGTAGTTTTTCAGCGTCCTTGTCAAGCCCCTGCGGAAGCCCGTAAGGTGCGTGCCGCCCTCGATGGTGTTGATATTGTTTACATAAGAGTGTACGTTTTCGTTGAATCCCGTGTTGTACTGCATTGCTATTTCTACAGGGATACCGGCTTTTTCGGTTTCGATGTATATTATTTTTTCAATCAGTTTTTCTCTTGTGGAATCAAGATAATCAACAAATTCGGACAGTCCGGCTTCCGAATGGAATTTTTCCGAACGGTATTCCCGGTATTCTTCTCCGGTTTCGGATTCTTTCGTCAGCCTGTCTCTTTCGTCGGTCAGGCTGAGGTATATTCCCTTGTTCAGGAACGCCAGTTCCCTGATGCGTGCAGCCAGTATCTCGAAATTGTATTCCGTTATGGTAGTGAATATTTCGACGTCGGGCTTGAAATGTATTGAGGTCCCCGTCTCATCTGTTTCTCCGATGACTTCTACCGGCGTGAGAGGAAAGCCCTTGCTGTATTTTTGCTGGAATATTTTCCCGTCCCTTTTGATTGTTGCAACCAAATCCACAGACAGAGCATTCACGCACGAAACGCCTACGCCGTGCAGTCCTCCGGAAACCTTGTAGCTTCCCTTGTCGAATTTCCCGCCTGCATGCAGCACAGTCAGAACTACTTCCAGCGCCGACTTGTTTTCCTTTTCGTGCCAGTCCGTCGGGATTCCGCGTCCGTTGTCGGTAACGGTTATCGAATTGTCTTCGTGTATCACGGTCTCAATATTGCTCGCATAGCCTCCAAGCGCCTCATCTATCGAGTTGTCAATAACTTCATATACCAGGTGATGCAAACCCCGCGAACCTACATCCCCGATGTACATCGAAGGCCGCTTGCGCACAGCTTCAAGACCCTCCAGAACCTGTATGTTATCCGCTGAATATGTGCCTGTTTTAATTTCGTCTATTTCTTCCATTTATATATCTTAACTGTTCTGATTAAACGGCGCAAAGGTAGTAATTTATTTTTAATTACAATATTCCTTGCGAAATATCACGATAAGAGTGTACGACAAAAAACTTATACTGAAACCGCAAACAGGAAAAACTTCATATAGGAATGAGTATCCACCCTTATTTAGCCGATATCGGAACATATTTCTTTTGGGCTTCGGTTCTGGTAAGGGCTTCGAAATGCCACCATTCGTTTGGGATTCCGCGGAATCCTGCCTTTTTCATTACTGTCCTCAACAGTTCCCGGTTTTTTATCTGTTCGCGGCTTAATTCCCCGGAGGCGAGGAATTTCGCTTCGTTTCGGGGTTCTGCCAGCGCGCCAAGGAAATCCACCGGCGTCCCCATATCCAGTTCCATGCCGTCTCGGGACAGAATACCGAGGTCAACGGCGACCCCGTATGTGTGCATACTGATTCTTCCGGGGCTGGAGACGTATTTTTTCATCGGGGTATCCTTTACTTTGTTCCACATTATGACCTGCGCCCATTGCGGACGGGCAGCGTCATACACAATCAGTTTGCAGCCGGGATTGATCTGTTTGAGATATTTCTGCGCAAGAACAAGCATATTCGCAACCTCCGCCTGCAAATACGCCTCGCGCAGGGATTTATACATCTGTACGCCCATGAAATTATTTTCGCCGGCATACAGAAGATGTACGGCTATCGTGCTGTCCAGATCGCGGACATCCACCAGACCGGCGCTTTTCAGCTGCATGGCTTCCGCAGAAACGGTCGTGCAATCCTGTGAAAAGCAGATCAGCGGGCAGAAAATCACAATCAGTATAAGCCTACTTGGGATAAACAAACATGTATTTTTGTACTTTTTCATCTATATTTGAATGTTTTAGCATGTCGGAA
>JAIRZR010000406.1 GCA_031267155.1 Prevotellaceae bacterium
AGTTGTGTCAGTATCTGTTTGATTTTTTGCTCGTATGCGATCGCGTTTTCATATTCGTTACCTGCATGCACTGTTTTGATTTCGGATGGAAGACAGGCCTGCATCACGCTCAAATCCCCGGGATACTGGGGATCCTGTTCCAGATACCCGATGCGGATTTGTTTGGGCATGACAATCCTGCCGGAATCGGGATGTGTTTTTCCGGCAACAATATTGAGCAAAGACGTTTTTCCCGAGCCGTTGGCGCCTATCAGCCCGATTTTTTCGCCTTCGTCGATATTGAAATTTATGCTGTTGAATAATACTGTACTGCCATACGATTTTGTGAGATTTTCTATCTGCAGAATATTTACCATCAGCCTCAAACAGTCAGAATTTGCAGTTTTGAAATTACATTTTATAATCCACAATTTCCGAAGTGCTTTCTTCGCGACATCGGCTTTCCTTCACTCTTTCCCGCGATTTTATCAGAGTTCTGAGAGCTTCCGACCAGAGAACGCAGGAGAGAAATATTGCTGCGAAGAAGAAGAATCTTGGAGCATTTTGGAATAAAAGTCCTGTTCCTATATACAGCACATTGATAGCCATTAATATTCCTGTTGATTGCCTGTGATTGAATCCTAAAGCAAGGAACATGTGGTGCAGGTGGTTTTTGTCGGGGGAAAAAGGCGATTTCTTTTGCAGAATCCTGATTGTAAACACCCTTATTGTATCATACATCGGTAAAACCAGAATGCAGATGGATACCATGGGTGCGTTAACAATATGATAGGGCGATATGGAAATATTTGCCTCGTTGAAGGATATCGTCAATGCCGCCAGTACGACGCCAAGAACCAGGGCGCCGGCGTCGCCCATAAAGATTTTGCAGCGTTTTGCAAAGACATTGTATATGAAAAACGGCACAAGCGCTCCCAACAGACTGAAAGAAACCACCGCCAGCTGCATATTGTCTGTCAGATAGAAATATATTCCGAAAAACAGTGAAATAATCATTCCGACTCCCGCAGCCAGGCCGTCTATCCCGTCGATAAGATTGATTGCGTTTATTATCACGACAGTTACAAAAAATGTCAATAACACGCTGCCAAAGTATGTGATTTCATGCACGCCGAAAAATCCATGCAGGCATGTCAGTCGAAAATCCCCCATGAATATCATGACGGCGATGCCCAGCAATTCTCCCAGGAGTTTGCGTCGTGGCGAAATAATCATGATATCGTCGTACAGACCGACAAAAAACAGGACCAGAACTGTAAATATCAGGAACTGCATTCTGTTGTCTATAGAGAAATCCGATGCAAGCAGAAACGCCAGAATAAACGATATGAAAATGGATATTCCGCCCACATTGGGTACCCTCCCCGTATGCGATGTCCTGTGATTCGGTTTTGCAACCAAATCCTTTTTTATCGCAATTTTCACGACTTTGGGAATAGAACCAAATCCAATGATCAGTGCAGCTATAAACGAAATTACCAACCAATTAATATCCATAATAAATCTCTAATTCTTTCAAAATTTTACCGATTACACCCTTTTAGATGCAATAACATTTTTATTCGTTGCATCCGGCATGAAAAAAACTTGAAGACTTTATTGATATGCCCACTTTATAAACCACAGCTGGTTTACGGACACGCCTAAATTTATCCTTATATAATTCTCATTTATAAGGCTTGCACCTCCACGGCGTCCCAAATCGGCAGAGAAAAATATCTGGGTATAATTATTTTTCAGGGGGAAGACCATTCCTGCCGTAGCGCCCATCTCCGAGATTCTTTTTCCGTTAACAACCTGATTCGATTTCTCGAAATAGGCGCCCAGCTGATACTGTACCCGCTGGAAATATTTCCTTGACGTCCTGTAATTCGGAATATACTGCACACCGGCGTTAACCCTGTGGTTATCGCTGTATTTCATCCTGTTGTCGGGCGACTTGATGTTTGCCCAGTTATGGAACTTATAGTCGACGGCGAGCATTTTGTAACTGTGTCCGCTATGGTTTTGTATCGAAAAACCGGCTCCGATGTTTCCCGGTATCGAAGTGAAAGTGCTTGTCTCCGTTTCCGTTGTCCCCAGGGATGAAAGGGTTCTGTAGTTCCTCATCTTTATCCGGGACTGGTATCCGAATACAAGTCCCGCCGAAACGGAAGTGTTGACATTCAATTTTTTATTATAGATTAAGCCGAAGTCGAACAGTATTTTATCCACTTCGGAAGCTGTCTGAACCGTTTGATTCGAGAGAGTCTCGCTCCTGTTTATCCGCCCGAACAGATACGAGGCGTTTACTCCTGCATATAAGTATGGCAACAGTTTATATGAAGCTGAAAGATATGTTTTTGACAGTCCTCCCGATCCTTCGTGATATGTGGTGTACCGTTCATTATTCCCGCCTTCGACGTATGAATCCGACTGGATTTTATACTGTACATTGCTGTAAGGGAGTATTCCGGCGGATACCGTAAGTTTTGAAAAAATTCTCACTCCAAATGCCACTTTCTTCACATTTTCGTTGTTCGCATACTCTTTCATTCCTGCAGTGGAATATCGCGAAAGAGTCCCCGAAAGGGAAACGTCAAATATAAAATATGATGAATCCACCGCTATGGCGGCGGGATTGGTATTGTTCAGGAAACCGGGAAGATAGGTGCCTATTCCGGCATTTGCCATTCCGCTGTTCAAGCCGTATATTCTGCTGTCGATTTCTCCGATACCTATTGTCGAATAGGGGGAACTTGTACTGTGCTGGGCGTACGCGAGAACACAGAACAGGGATGCTATTGCAAAAGTTATAATTCTTTTTATCATGATGTTCTATGCTCAGTTTTTTTCGTTATACATATTAAAATACAGTCTCAATTTAACTCTGTTGTAGTATGTCATGTTACCTGTTTCGATAAAATGATTGCTGTCGCCTATAACCAGTCGCCGGGTCGAATTTTGCATTTCGCTGCTCGCCATTCTGAGGGTGAGATACAGTTTCTGGTCTGCAGGAGCCGACATCTGGTTCTGCACAAACGCAGTTACATCGAATGTGTACAGCGTGTTGCTCCAGAACTGGGGATCGATTACCAGATTTCCCGTCTGGCTTTGTCCCTGCACATCGTTTAAAACCGATTCCGCCTCTCCGGAGGCGTTGGATGCAGATATTGTCAGGCTCCGCGGGATGGGAGTATATTCCTGATATGTGCCATATACGGGTCTGATTTCCAGGATTGCGCTTTCGACTATTCCATAAGTGCTCATCAGCAGAATGTCGTGAAGATCCGGAAATTCTATCTTCGTATATAATCCGTCGCCCGCCGAGATGAATGACTTGTTGCCGGTCAGCGACGAGGGGATTTCGTTATCCACGAATAAGTCCGGCAGCAAATCTGTTGCCGACCTGTCGGATATGATGCTGTTAAACTGGTTTCTTGAGTTTATGGAAAACGTGATCAGCTTTTCCGTTTTAAATTCTTCCTGTACATGATAGTGCAGGTTGATCTTGAAAGTGGAATCCGCCCTGAATCCGATAACAGTCCCGACATCGTCTCCTGCAGTGAATACCAGTCCCTTGAAATAGTCTAGGAACTTGTCGCTGCTTTCAAATTCTTCCTCCTTCTCCTCCATTTTCCGGAGCATTTCCTCGCCCAGATAATCGGGCAGTTTTATCCGCACCGGCTCGACTCCTATTCCTCCGTCAATCAGCTTTCCCGATTCCGTATTGCTTGGACGCATCGGAAAGACTGCTTCAGCCAGCGGGTTCGGATCATATTCAAATGAAGTCGTGTTGTAATAGACTTCCGTGCCTACGGCAACGTCAAGAGCAATCCGTTCGGCGAGCTGATGAATCTTGAGATGCATGTCGCTGTTCAGGGTGTCGCCCATATAGAATCCGTTGAATCTCATCTCGATAAACAGGGAATCGAAAACATTATTGTTGCCCATGTTCGAAGGGACGGAAGGAATCGATATCTCGAGGTACGAGCTTGCGTTTATCCTGCCTGTCAGCTTTTCGCCGGTTACGGTATTGACATCTTCGTATTTACCTACGAGTATGGTACCCTGACTGTAGGTGGGAATGGAATCGACCCTGACCGTACTCAGGCGGGCTTTGCAGCTGTCAATATAAACAAGTTTCATGTTTGTATCGACCCAGCCTGCGCCTATTTTGAAGTAGGCTTCACTGCTGCATGAGAAAATGAAAATGCAGACTGACAAAAACGATATTACCGATATACTTTTCTTCATTCGTAAACAATAAATTTTTTATACATATCTATAATAATGTAAACAGGTAACTTTGATGCATAAACAGTAAAAAAGTTCAATTGTTCCATCAATTTTATTTTGTGTCAGGATCGCGGGGATCGCTTATTACTCCGGTTATTGCCGTAGCGGCTGCTACCAGCGGTCCTGCCAGGAGAGTCCTCGAGCCGGGTCCCTGGCGTCCTTCAAAATTTCTGTTTGAAGTACTTACGGCATATTTTCCCTGCGGAATCTTGTCGTCGTTCATCGCAAGACATGCCGAACATCCGGGTTGCCGCATTGCGAATCCCGCTTCGTTCAAAATATCGACCAGCCCTTCCGCAACTGCCTGCGCTTCCACTTTTTTAGAGCCGGGCACAATCCATGCGGTGATATTGTCCGCCTTTTTCTTTCCCTTGACGAAATATGCGAAAGCCCGCAGATCTTCTATGCGGCCGTTTGTGCAGCTGCCAAGGAATACGTAATCGACAGGTCTGCCCAGCAACCTTTCGCCGGGGACAAATCCCATGTAATCCAGCATTTTTCTGAAAGACGATTTTGAGGATTCCTCGATCCGGTCGATTTCGGGAATGTTATCTCCCACAAAAATACCCGTTCCCGGATTTGTTCCATACGTTATCATCGGGGAGATGGCGGAGGCGTCGATGAACATTTCCCTGTCGAATTTTGCGCCATCGTCGGTCTTGAGATTTTTCCAGCTTTCGACAGCTCTGTCCCAGGCTTCTCCCTTCGGCGCATATTCCCTGCCCTTGAGGTATTCGAATGTTTTTTCGTCGGGAGCAATCATTCCGCCCCTGGCGCCTGCCTCGATACTCATATTGCACACGGTCATACGCTCTTCGATGCTCATGTCGCGTATGGTTTCGCCGGCATATTCGATGAAATATCCGGTAGCTCCGCCTGTTCCCGTCCTGCTTATTATATACAGTATAACGTCCTTAGCCGTAACATATTTGCCCAGCCTGCCGTCTATGCTTATCCGCATTTTCAGGGGCTTGGGCTGAAGGATGCACTGTGAGGCGAGGGTCATTTCCACTTCGCTTGTGCCGACGCCGAAAGCGACGCAGCCAAATGCCCCGTGGGTCGAAGTATGGCTGTCTCCGCAGACAATTGTCATTCCGGGAAGGGTAAGTCCGTTTTCGGGACCGACGACGTGCACGATTCCGTTTTTTTCGTGTCCCAGTCCAAAGAACTGTAAACCGGCTTCTTCGGCGTTTTTCTTCAGTGTTTCGAGCTGATGTCTCGACACTGCATCCTTAACCGGCTTGTCCTGATCTATTGTGGGAGTATTGTGGTCGGCAGTGCAAAAGGTATTCTGCGGTCTAAAAACTTTTAATCCTCTGTTCCTCAAACCGTCAAATGCCTGCGGACTTGTAACTTCATGGCAGTAATGCCTGTCGATATACAACTGTACCGGTCCGTCCTCTATCGAGGAAACAACATGACTGTCCCAGATCTTGTCAAAAAGGGTTAATATCTTCATTTACTATCATTAATAATATTCATACCGGGTGCAAAAGTAAACAATTTGTTTGAACTGCATATTAATAATCGCTTTTTATACTGTATTTCGACCTGATGGATGAAGCAATTGAACTGATTTATTGCAGTTTCGACACTGTGATTTTTTCTGCTTTACTTTGCTTCCGCGGACGGGATATTATTTTGAAAGGTAAGAAGAAGCCGTCATCTTTTGTTTATAAATGGCACAGTTCGGGAAGTCGTCAAAAATTGGATGAAAAAAAATTTAAGATTATCCTCCATATCAATAGAAAAGAGTGTACGACAAAATTCCGCATTTCAATTCCCCGCAGGGGATGAATATCAATAGAAACAAGGCAATAGACACAGCACAACTCCGTTAGGAGTTGCACGAGATGAACACTTCGTAACCCGAGCGGTATCGTCATCGGAAGAAACAATTCCGGTATTTATTATCACGTGAAAGCCTTAAAAGGCTTGTGGCGGGAGGTAGATGGTTTTTCTATTGATATTCATCCCCCTGCGGGGAATTGATGTAACTCTTTCAGAGTTATTTCCAATCTTTAATAATCTCCCAAAAATACCTTTCAGGCACGATTTGCCGTAACATAACATGTGATTATGAAAATCCGACTTTTCAAATCTGTTTCTTAGGTATGCGAAATAAACAAATTCAAGTTTCCCACCTTTTCAACATAAAGAAACAGAGTATTGTTGATTTTGTATTAGATTGATAATCAGCGATATTTTATATGATATTTTATAAGTTACCGTTATCCGTATTTGCCTTATATACAGCATTTAATAATATAAT
>JAIRZR010000127.1 GCA_031267155.1 Prevotellaceae bacterium
CCTGCATATCCCGCTGAAATCAGTATGGATACCGATGCTTTTATGCTGCGCTCTGATTGTTTTGAGGGATTATCTTGTTTCCGGCTTCAATGATCAGCTAATGACGCAGGCCGTTTGCCTGTTGCTGCTGTTTTTCCTCTTGCAGCAGATGACTGTGATTCTTCCCGTCAAATATATCCTGGGGATTACGGTGATCTTAACGGCAATCCTTGCCTGTTATGGCGTATGGGATTACTCCGGTTTGCTCCTGTCCGCCAGACAGGTCCGGCTAACGGGAAGTTTTGACAATCCGGCAGGCTTTACCGCCGCTTTGGCCTGTGTATTGCCCTGTACCTTCTATTTTTTTCGCAATACTTCCCGTACTGTCAAATATATCGCCGTCTTTATTGCCGTCCTGCTGTTTTCGGTAATTGTGCTTTCCCGGGCGCGGGCGGCCATAATTGCCGGATTGGCGGTGATTGCCTGTTATTTACTGTGTGGCAGCTATTCGGGAGTCAAATGGAAGAACTGGACGAAAATATTGCTTGTCTGTATCGTAGCCGCAAGCATGACCGGACTGTATTTCCTGAAAAGGGATTCTGCCAACGGACGGATTCCAATATGGCAAAGTACATGGGAGATGATCCGGGACAAACCTTTAACCGGACATGGACACGGGACCTTCAACGCAAAGTATATGTTCTATCAGGCCGAATATTTTGAGACGCATCCTGACAGTAAATATGCAGACCTGGCCGACAATGTATTGCATCCGTTCAACGAATACCTGTTAGTGTGGGCAGAGCATGGCATGATCGGGATGGCTTGCATTGCATTCCTGTGCTTCCTGCTTGTCCGCTGTTATATTCGTGAACCGTCGCAGATCAGGTTTATTGCCCTGTTAAGTATGTTGTCGCTGGCCGTACTGTCCTGCTTTTCGTATCCGTTCAAGTATCCGTTCACCTGGGTGATCGCGTTTCTGAATATAACCCTGATCTGTCCGCCCGGCAAAGGATCCTCCCGCAGGACGGTCCATGCGACACGAACAGGACTGGTTTTGACTGCAATTGCGCTCTTGCTTGTTGGAGTTCCAGTAATGAAAGCGGAAATCCGGTGGAACACGGTTGCGAAGCAGTCACTGGCGGGAAAAACAGGGGAAGTATTGCCCGAATACGATAAACTGTATAAATATCTTGGGAAAAACGGCCTGTTCCTGTATAACCATGCCGCGGAACTGCACGAGGTAAGGGAATATGCGAAAAGCCTGTCGGTATTTGAACGGTGTGTTCGATATTATAATGACATGGATGTACAGATGCTGCTTGCCGATAATTATAAGGAATTGTGTCAATACGACGAAGCGGAGAAGCATCTGAAACTTGCCGCCTCCATGTGCCCGGGACGATTCATGCCGCTATATCAGCTAACAGAACTTTACACAGCCACGGAACGTACGAATGAAGCGCGGACTTTGGCCCGGCAAATAGTAAATAAAAAAGTCAAAATACCTTCCGCTACTATCCATGCGATTAAACAGAAAATGCAGGAATTGATAGACAGGGAAGACGGAATAAACGTTCCGGCGTCAGGAAGCCGGATGGATGTCGAATCTTTTAATAAAACGCAACCAGGGCAGGATTGTCTTTCGGAAAACCGAACCCCGAAAGACTTCCTGCCTCCGTGAGGATGTCCGGATGAAGTGTTTTTCTCTTTATGTTTTGCTTTGAGGGAAAGGCAGGGACGGACGGAAGCAGTCGAAGCAAAAATGCAAGAAGAAAAGGAAATTGCAAGCCTGCCTTTCTTCCTTGCAAAACAATAAAAATGGTTGCAAAAGATAAACAATAAAAATTATGAAAATAAAAATTGTTATAAACACGTGTATTGCACTTATGAGTTTGATATTGGTTTCCTGTTCGCAAGATGAAGAACTTTTTAGTTGTAATAAGGAAATCAATGCGTGGGCAAAAGAAAATATGGCTGATATTAAGCAGATGAGTAGAAAAGAATGGCTTGAAATTGGAGATATTAATTATCAACAGGCAGCATATCGTACATATTCAGCTGAACAAAAGCAGACATTATGGATCGGTAAAATAAGTGAAGTTTTAAATGATATCAAGTGGATGCCACAAGAAATACAGCATATAGAAGTTCTTTTGTCTATAGTAAAAGAAAATTCAAAAGTATTTGAAAGCAATGTTAGTCAAAAAAATATGGATAACCTCGAAGTGGATTTGTATAGATGGAAAGAATATGCTATTGAAGAATTGAAATGGTCACCGGAATTATTATATGCTCTTATTAATACGCAGGAAGCCATGACATCAGATAAACAAATTATAAGAAACAGAGATTCTGGAATGCGATTGAAAGCTGGTGGTGAATCTTCCCAGCCCAATTGCGATTGCAATTCTTCATCAGTTACAAGCGAGGCTTCTTCCGGGAATTGGCTCCCCTGTGTGGTCGGACTTCATGTATGTAATATTGACAGCGGATGTAAGGCAACATCTATAGGATGTGGTAGTTTGTGGTTGTATGGCTGTAATGGCACTTGTGTAAGTGCTTTTTAATTTGGCATTATGAAGAAATTCATTCTTATTTTTTCAGCATGCATGCTGATAATTATCGCTTCTGTTTTTGTAAGGCAATATGTTATTTCATCTTTTTATAAGCGACACCTCATAAGCGAGACAATAAATGTTCCGCTCGTGTTCCGGGGGGATGCAGGCGATCTTGATATTTCGCAATGGAAAGGGAAATATGTCGTTCTCTATTTTTTGGACTCGACCTCCGGCAAAGAGAGTAAGGACGGTCATAAGAAATTCCGGAAAATTTGCGACAGCAGGATAAAAAGCGACGAACGTGTGAAAATAGCTTCCGTTCGATGTAATCCATCCGGTACGGTAGAAACGGCAAGCCGGGAAGCGGACGACATTCATGTTCCAATCCTTTCGTTAAACGAAAACAACCTGTTGGATCAATTGAAAATAAACGAACTTCCGACCGTTTTAATTATCGGCCCCGAATGGGAAGTAAACTTCAGGGGTTCTTCACTTGACGCCGCCTATAAATGCATACTGGCATTAACCTATGCGATCGGAGAAGGATAAATTCCTGTTTCCGAAATGCAGGAGATGCAGGATTACCTTCCGGATGACAACATCCGGAAGGTATCCTTACTCTCTTGTGTAATTACCGGGTAATTTATAAAAATGAATCATGATTAAAAATTCCACAAAATATATGAAAGCTAAAATTGATGACCGTACAGGGATGAACAGGCAGTTCATTACGGCTGATCTGTTGCATTGGTTAGAAAATACAGAACTAAGGTTTGGCCTGCTGAAAGGAAAAGCAAAGAAATTATGTCTGATATTGATAGCCATGCTAACTGTTAATGGCATTATTGCGCAGGAAAAAAATGCGCTAATCAGTTTTGAAAAGAAGAAGCATGATTTCGGTGAAATCAATTTCAATCAAGATTCCGTAGTGCAGGCCACATTTACTTTCATGAACAAAGGCTCATCGCCTTTGGTCATCCACAAGGTAACGGCTTCCTGCGGATGTACAACCCCCGAATGGACAACATCGCCTGTAAAACAGGGTGATAAAGGTTTTATCAAAGTAACTTTCAATTCAAAAGGCTATACAGGTAAATTTTCAAAAAGCATCTTTGTATCTTCCAATGCAACAAAAGATGTGGAAATTTTGAGAATAGAAGGTGAAGTGGTCACGGATAAACAAAAAAGCTTCTTTGACCGGCTTGAAGTCTTTAATATGAGATTGATAATTATAACAGGCATCATACTGTTGTGCGTTTTTTTGTATTTGGCATTAATTATTGATATAATGAAGTCAAAGATGCATATCAGCCTGCTTTGGTTATTGGCAATATGCTTTCTGCCAATACTGGGTCCTGTTTTGTATTTATCTTTCAGAAATTCTATAAAATACTGAAATTATGAGCAACTTGTTCATGATTCTACTGTCAGAACTGGCTTTACTGCTGACCTTATGTGAAAAGGGAAGAATGGAGATCTATACAATTGGAGTTTATCCAAATAATATCTAAATATAATGGATCGAATTAAATTTTTCTTTGGGATATTCCTTTTAATTCTTGCATCATGTCAACAAAAAGAGGCACTGCGAAAATCTCCACAGCCGGAGTAGTGGATTGATGCTCGAGGGGTTTATGAAAACCGGGGAAGAGTATTTTGCAAGAAAGGATTCTTTACAGTTGGAATGAATGTTTGAGAAATAACAATGATTTCTTTCAGGCAGGAAGAAAACGGAATGGTTTTCTTCCTGCTTTCTTAAAGTCAGTGATTTATAAGTTTCAAGTAAAAACAAAAATGAGAAAAGATGTTTTAATAATTATCATACTGCTGTTTGTTTCATGCAGTAAAGACGAAACTCTTGAGTTTTCCGGAGTGGAGCGTACGGTCATTGTCTATATGGCGGCAGATAATGATTTGTCGGGTGATGCGCTTGTCGATTTGGAGGAAATGAAGCGAAGCTATAAGGAAACCGGAGTCAACCTGATTGTCCTGATGGATGAGGCCAATGAAGAACCGTATCTGTTAAGAATAACCGAAGGCGGCAGTGAGACAGTAAAAGCATATCCCGAATTTGATTCGGCAGATCCTGCAAACATGAACAGTTTGCTCAGTGAAATTATTGAAATGTATCCTTCGGATGATTACGGTTTGATTCTCTGGTCGCATGGCACTTCATGGCTGCCGGCAGGCATGCAACTGAAATCCTTTGCGAGAGATGGCAACCGGCAAATAGATATTCCCGAACTGGCCGAAGCGTTGCCTTTACGGTTCGGTTTTATCCTCTTTGACGCCTGTCTGATGGGGTCGATAGAGGTCGCTTACGAATTGAAAGACAAGGCGGATTATATCATAGCGTCGTCCGGTGAAACTATTTATGAGGGTTTTCCGTACGATTTGATTATTCCCGAACTCATCAAACAACAACCGGATTTCAGGAAAGTGGCGGAAAACTATTTCATGTATTATAATGAGCAGGAGAATGAATTATACCGTTCGGCCACGATATCTGTAGTGAACACTCGCGAGTTGGAAGCGCTGGCGGCAGTAACGGCACAGGCTATCGCAGGGCAAGCATTTGATATGACAACCTTCGACCGTCGGTCGGTACAGCGCTTAGACGTATATGCCGAGCAATATACATTCGATTTCATGGATTTTATCAACAAAGCATCTCCCGAAACGGATAAAACCGCCCTGACGGAACAACTGAATAAGGTAGTACTGTACAAAGCGCATACGGCTGGATTTATCGGGATGTATGACATAGACACATTTTGTGGGTTAAGTTGCTATATCCCGCACCCATTCCGGGATGATTTGAACAGTTATTACCTGCATCTAAACTGGAGCAAAGCATCAGGCTTTATGAATCTTTTTGATAACACGGATGTCGAATCTTTTAATAAAACGCAACCAGGGCAGGATTGTCTTTCGGAAAGCCGAACCCCGAAAGACCTCCTGCCTCCGTAAGGGGACCCGGATGAAGTGTTTTTTTCTTTATGCTTTGCTTTGAGGGAAAGACAGGGACGGACGGAAGCAGTCGAAGCAAAAATGCAAGAAGAAAAGGAAATTGCAGCCTGCCTTTCTCTCTTGCAAAACAACAAAAATGGTTGCAAAAAATAAAATTTATAAAGATATGATACAAACAAATATGGGAACAGTTATAATAATTGGATACCTGTTACTACTTATTTTTGTAATGACGGTGATATTGTTGAAGATCGTACGAAAGGAAAAAGTGCATCTGCGTACCTGTTTATTTTTATTGAACATTTGTATGTTTTCCTGTTCGAAACCGTATTCAAATGAATTGAAAACTGTTCTTGAACAGGCTGGTAAGAACCGCAGGGAATTGGAAAAAGTGCTGAA
>JAIRZR010000200.1 GCA_031267155.1 Prevotellaceae bacterium
GTTTTAAGTCAGTGAAAATGTTATTAAGCATAATAAAAAGAATGTTTGTGTTTTCCATGATACTGTTCTGTTCGTGCAGCATCACGAGGAAAGTTCCCGACGGCAGTTATTTGCTGAAGAAGAACAGGATTGTCATATCGGGCGAAGACAGCAGGCTGTCCGTGGACGAAATCAACTCCTACATACGCCAGCGTCCGAACCGCAGCGACATGTTCAAGTTTCATCTGAAACTGTACAGCATGTCGGGCAGGGACACGAGCAAATGGCTGAACCGCAAGCTGCAGGCATGGGGCGAGGCTCCGGTTATCTTCGATTCCGTCACGAACAAAGCCAGCATCGGCAATATCATGTCATACATGCGGAACATGGGGCTCTACCACGCGGCAGTCAGGGATTCCGTCGCTTACAGGAAGAAAAAGGCTACAGTGTTTTACATCATACAGCCCGGAAATTCATACACCCTCAAAGACATCGAATACAGCATATCCGACACTGCCATAAGGGAATTGGTGCTGTCGGACACCATGCGCCTGCGAACCGGACGAAGATTCTCCGCCAACATGCTCGACCGCGAAAGGGAAGCCATTTCCGCACGCCTGCGAAACAATGGATACTACACCTTCAACAAGAACTTTATCTCGTTCAAAGCCGACAGCGCCATCGGGAACGGTGAGGTCAACCTGAAAATGACCGTGCAGCCCTTTGTCAGGATGGAAGGCGGCAGGAAAACCGAAGCGCCCCATCCCGTGTACAGGATAAACAATGTATATATCTATACCAATTACAATTCCATGCTTGCCGTTACGGATTCGTCCTACGTACAGTCGTTTGACAGCCTGTACAGCGAAAACATGTATCTGATGTACAAGGATTACCGGAATCTCAAGCCCGGAGTTCTTTCGCGCGCCAGTCTGCTGGAAAAAGGCGACATCTACAGCGACGACAGGGTAACCCGCACGTACAACAACCTTTCGGGACTGTCGCTGTTCAAGTCTGTAACGATACAGTTCAGGGAATCGGGCGAAGAGCTTCTCGACTGCATCATATTTCTGGATCCGCTTATGATACAGTCGTACGAAGTTGACGTCGAGCTGTCTACAAATGCGTCGAGCATGATTGGCTTTTCTCCGGGTCTCAGCTACAGGCACAAGAACCTGTTCAAGGGCGCCGAAGCCTTCAGCCTCGATTTCAGGGGCGTGTTCCAGCGCAGTTTCGGGGCGAAGCATCTCTCGTCGCAGGAATACAATGGCAGGCTTTCCTTCGACATACCGCGTTTCCTGATGCCGGTGTCCATAGGCTATTTCAAGACCCAGATTCCACACACGCAGTTCAGTACCTCGTACGTGTACCAGCAGCGTCCCGACTATACGCGGGCGATAGGCAATTTCCGCTTCGGGTACAGGTGGAAAAGTTCGGTAACAAACACATTCCAGTTCAATCTTCTGGATTTTAACATGATCAAGATGTACAAGCTGAGTCCCGAATTTTATTCGAACATCAACAATCCGTATCTCATGAACATGTATTCCAACCACTTTGTGCTCGGGATGACGGGATCTTTCATCTACAGCAACCAGCCCGAGAATGGACGGAGCCGCTGGCGGAGAGGCAGTTTCTGGAATTACCGCATAAACGGGGACATAGCGGGAAACCTTGTCAGCTTCTTCAACCGCTACATGCCGACAGCCGGAGACCTGGGACACCTTATCGCAGGGATACCTTACAGCCAGTATATCAAGAGCGACATGAACCTGGTTTACGACTGTCCCGTCAACAGCGCAAGCTCGATAGTTTACCGGATCTATTTCGGTATCGGGAAGGCATACGGGAATTCCCTTTCGATGCCTTTCGAGAAAATGTTCTATTCGGGAGGGGCAAACAGTCTCAGGGGCTGGCAGGTGAGGAGCGTCGGACCGGGTTCGGTTACCGCCGATTCCATTGACGTCTTTCCCAATCAGGTTGGCGACCTGAGGCTCGAGCTGAATGCCGAATACCGTTTTCCCCTTTTCTGGAAATTCGAAGGCGCCCTGTTTGTCGATGCCGGAAATGTCTGGAGTTTGAGTCCGCTGGACACCCGCGAGGGCGCACGCTTCAGTTTCGACCGCTTTTACAGGGAAATTGCGGTCAATTCGGGCCTGGGACTGAGGCTGAATTTCGATTATTTTATACTCCGTTTCGATTCGGGATTTAAAATTTATAATCCGGGCTTACCGTCGGGAAATCGGGCAGTTACGCCGGGAAAATGGTTCACCGGCGACAATCTCGGGTTCCATTTCGGGATAAATTATCCGTTTAATTATTAATTTATATTAATTTTGTGTGATTTTTATAAATATGGATATAGATTGAAAAACGTCGTAAAAAATATTGTCCTGATGCTGTTTCTGGCTGCAAGTACTTATTCTTATGCACAGTATGACAAGTATTACTATTTCAGCCGCGGACGCGAACACCTGATAAATTCGCGGTATGCATACGCAATTTCCGACTTCAGTATCCTTGTCCAGGCAGACAGCAGCCTGTATGAGGGATATTTTTTCAGGGGAATTGCAAAATATAATTTGAACGATTATATAGGGGCTTTGCAGGATTTCAACAGGGCGCTGCATGTCAACCCCGCCTTTACCCAGGCATATCACTACCGGGCGATAACCTTCTCGCAGCTGAGCCGTTTCGACGAGGCGATGAAGGATTATGAAAGCGCCATAGATTTGAGACCCGACAACGTGGGGATTTACTTCTCGAGGGGCATTACCTACCTCATGTCGCAAAAGTTCGAGAAATCGATCGGGGACTTCAATGTCTTTCTGCGTCACGAACCCAATTCGAGCGACGCCTTCGTGAACAGGGGGACGGCATACCTGATGAGCAAGGATACGGCAAGGGCTTTGGAAGACTATAACCGGGCGATATATTTCAGGTCTTTCGACGCCAATCCCTACATCCGCAGGGCGCGCATCTACGCAATGCGGAACGAAAATCAGAAGGCGCTGAAGGATCTCGACCAGGCAATCAGGCTCGATTCGACAAGCTCGTTCGTGTTTTTCAGCAGGGCGCTGGTGAAGCATGCCCTGGAGGATATCAACGGGGCGCTGAAGGATCTGGGCAAGGTGCTCGAACTCGACCCCGACAATGCCCTCAGCTATTATAACAGGGCGCTCATACGTTCGCAGATCGGAGATTACAATAATGCCCTGGAAGACTACGGGCATGTGGTGGACATCAATCCCGACAATGTCCTCGCCTACTTTAACCGCGCCGCCGTGGAAATCGAGCTTAACGACTACTATGCCGCCCAGAGGGACTATACAAGGGCAATCGAGCTGTATCCCGATTTTGCAACTGCATACATGAACCGCTCGATTGTGAGAAACCAGATCGGACAGCACGAGGACGCCAGGAAGGACTACGATATAGCGCAGCAGAAAATAGCCCTGTTCCGCAAGGACGCTTCCGACAGCGTTTTCTCCCTGTTTGCCGACACAAGCCGCACTTTCAACAAGCTGCTGGCTCTGGACGCCGAGTTCACAAAGAGAACTTTCAGCAACAAGCTCGAAAACCGGAGAATCGGATTCATGATTCAGCCCCTGTTCAAGTTCTGCGAGGACGCCCCGAAATCGACGCTCGCGCTGGACAAGCAGTATTTCTTCCCGCCGATAGACGATTTCCTGAAAAACGAAAACCTGCAGAATACGGCGCTGTCCACTCAAAGTGTTGAAATAAACGATACCGTCACCGGCAAAATGGACATGACGTCCGAAGTCCTGATCCTTAGCGATGATGACAGAATCAGGGCTTTGGGATATTTTATCAAGGGAATGTCGCAGGCGCAAATCAAGCAGTTTTCCAGCGCCGTCAATTATTTTACCAGGGCTATAACGCTCGATCCGACAAATATTTTCTACTATCTGAACAGAAGCGCAGTCCAAAGCGAAATGATTGACTTTATCTCCAATATCGAAAATTCAATACCGAAACTGAGCCTCGAAGATAATGTCGTGAGTTCGAAAAATACAATCAACCAGCATGTCTATGACTACAGGGAGGCTTTCGACGACCTGGCAAAAATCGAATCGCTTAATCCCGATTTCGCTTACCTGCACTATAACCGCGGAAATCTCCTGTGCCTGTCAAACAAAATGCCCGAAGCAATCGAATCGTACTCAAAAGCAATCGAACGATACCCGTATTTCGCCGAAGCTTACTTCAATCGCGGACTGGTGTCAATATACCTGCGAGATACCGAAAAGGGATGTATCGATATAAGCAAATCGGGAGAAATGGGCATAGACGAGGCTTATTCTATTATTAAAAAATACTGCCTCGATGAAGAAGAAGAGGAATAAGGGCAAAATTCTTTCACACCTGCACCCCGGCGATAAGGTTCACATTCGCGGTTTTGAGGAAATCGAAGACCGTTCGGACAGGCGTTTTGATGTGAGTGCGAGCAAGATCCCCTTTGGCAATACAGCCGTTTTTGACATGTCCTTTTCCAGCAGCAGGGATTCCGTAAAACGTCAGGCTACCCGCGCCGTACACAGTTATTTCTTTCTGAAAGGCGTGGAAACGCTTCGGGAGGACGGGATGAACAGCCCATTGAATGAAATACTCTAGTCTGTTTGAATTTGACAAAAACGGTAAATATATCCGGCAAATTAGCAGTCTTGGACAGGGGCCTGGAGAATATATAGTTTTGGAAGAGTTCTGTATCAATAAGAAAAAAAGAGAAATATACCTGCTTGACCTTCATAAAAAAATTCTCGCATACGATATTGATACGGGAAAATATTTAAGAACTATTAATTATAAGCTTGACATGAGCAGTAGCCATTATATTACGTTTTTTATACTATGCGTGGGTTAAAATTGTGATATAAAAATGTAGAGATACTTCGTGTCTTTTGACGCCGCAGGCGTCTGATGTCGATAACCCCGGGCAAGCGAAGCGCAGCCCGGGGTAAGTTATCGCACTCCAGAACTACGAAGTAGTTCAACTCCTTACGGAGTTGTGACGGAGAGGAGCTTTACCCCGAACTGCGCCTGCGGCTTGTTCGGGTTTATCCATCTTAAACTCCTTACGGAGTTTGTCCGCAATGCACAAAACTGCCCCGCGCACTGTATAACAATAAATTATATATGGCAATTATTCCACACGAAACGGATAAAAGCAGTAATTTATTGATGGAACTTGATATAGAAACAGGCGAACAGAAAGAGTATCTTGATGCTGATACATATAATTGCGGATGGAACAGACGCTTTTTTACGCCATATAATTTTTTCATTGCAAAACTGAGCAATTCTCCAAAATTTGTTGAACTGTTTATGAATACTGTTATGAGTATTGAAAAAGATACTATCCGTCCCTATCTAACTTTAATCGTAATAACAGCTGTCGCCTCAAAGATTGCCGTATAGCTTGCGTCCTGCGTAACGGTAATGTCGCGCGGATTGTCCGTATTGACGTCGTGCCACTGCACAAAGCGATGACCTGCATTTGCCGTAGCCGAAATCTTTGGCGTGGCGCCTATTGCATAAGTGTCTCCTCCTGTAACGCTTCCCATTGCGGGGGTCGCTGGCGACAACGGGCAAAAACTGGGTGCAAAAGTCAGATATTCTATCTGAAAAAACACTGAGAGAACTTGGAACAGATCAATTTACGATACTGTCTTCCAAAGAAAGGAGACGACTAAATCCGCAACATAATTATACCGAATCGGACAGATATAAGTACTCATGTAAAATTAATGTTATATTTTATTCCGACATTTATTAAAATGTCGTTTATGTTATGTCTCAAAGTTATTAAATCTTTGTATGCATTGAAAGGAAGCCATTGATATTT
>JAIRZR010000232.1 GCA_031267155.1 Prevotellaceae bacterium
ATCGACATGAAAGAAAATACTCCGCTCTATCCCTTCGGCTACGGTTTGAGTTACACGAAGTTTGAATACTCCGGCGTCCAACTGTCCGATTCCACGCTTTCGGAAAACGGCAGCATAAGTGCATCCGTTACGCTGAGCAATACCGGCGAGCGCGCCGGCGAAGAGATAGTGCAGCTCTATATCCGCGATCTGATTGGCAGCATTACGCGACCAGTGAAGGAGTTGAAAGGTTTCCAGAGAGTAGTGCTGAAGCCCGGAGAAAGCAAACAGGTCTCCTTTTCAATTACGCCCGAACTCTTGAAGTTCTATAATGCAGACCTGCAATGGGTGGCGGAACCCGGCGACTTCTTTGTATTTATCGGCGGTAATTCCGATGTGGAGAATAAGGCGTTGTTCTCTCTGAAATAGTTCGGCGATTGACGATGTAAGAAGCTCTAAATCCAGTTTTTTACAGCTTAGACAATTTCGCAATGCGTCGCATACGATATCAGACTTTTACTGATGCCAAGTTGGAACGAAAACAAGTTCTGATTGGGAGCAAGCTGTCAGAAAAATAGATTTGAAACACAGATAGAATGTCGAATTAAAGGATTATTTTTAACGAAATAATCCTTTTTGATATTCTGGATTTGTCATAATGCCGGCAAAAAGCAAAATGCCGGAATCAATGGGAACAAAAAATAAGGCTATTTCGCAATTTCCATGCACAATTCGGAGGTAAAAATGTTTCCCTACCGGAACAGCACTGTTTTAATTATCTTCCTTTTCAGATTTAGCCGTAAACATGCGAACCTTGGACGCATTTTCGATTGCTTTCACAGCAATGTCCTTGACACTGGCTTCGGCACGATTGGCTTTGTCTGCGTATTCCTTCAATTGAATTTGCTGTTCCTTGATTTTCTCCTGTAATGAAACTATTATCTGATCTTTAAGGCGAATATCGGTTTCATTTTCCTTTTCCATCAACTTGATATCAAAGCTGTACTTTGTCTGAAGCTGTTTAGTAACT
Organism: Prevotellaceae bacterium; assembly: GCA_031267155.1. Lineage (GTDB taxonomy): Bacteria > Bacteroidota > Bacteroidia > Bacteroidales > UBA932 > JAIRLF01. The sequence goes on from JAIRZR010000232.1 coordinate 1,010, forward strand.
TCGGTTTCCCTGTCTTTAAGAGCCTTGTCTAATTTGGACGGAAATTCGGCATTATTTTTCCGGAGTTCGGTCAATTCAGATTCGGCGCTTTTCAATTCCACTTCACGTTTGGATATCTCCTGTTCGAAACCTGATTTCTTTTCAACAAGTTCCTTTTCGAGTTGGGATTTACGGGTATCGTACTCGTCCTGTTCCTTTTGACGCTTGATTTTCAGATTATATACATATTCTTCATCTTCCCGTTTGTGTCGTTTTGCCAAATCGTCGGCATATTCCTTTTCTGCCGCTTTCTGTTTTGTCTTTTCGAGTTCCCACTGTGTTTTCTTATCAGCCATTTCGCTGGCAAAAGCGTCCTCAGTTTCTTTCATGGTTTTCTCGAAACTTTCTTTTTTCTCCCTGTGAACAAGCAACATTGCTGCCAGCGAATCCGTATTGGCGGACAGGGAATATAAATCGTCCAGAGTTTTCTTTTCCAGCGCAATGGCAGCGCGTATTTCCTCCAGTTTTCTATATTCGCCGGTCAAACTTTGCAGCATTCCGTCCAAGGAATTACTCAGGTTCGATTTGAGGGCGGTAATACCTTTCACGATTTCTTCGTTTGTTATTCCCGACACCTTGCCTAAAGTTTCCTTTTGCAGTTTTTCTTCCTGTACCTGTTTGGGTATGTCCGACTTTGCCTTTTGGATATCTTTCAGCAGCGTTTCGTATGCTTTCAATATCTCCGCTTTTGTACTTTTTTCTGTTACTGATGTTTCCATTATACTATTATTTTAAAATATATTCAGTTTCATTGCGCAAAAGTATATATAATTTTCTATTTGCCGTAATGATATTTATAAAAAGTTGATTCAATCTACAAATTTCTTAAGATTTCCAGCATTAAGCGACGGTTTTTGTATTCGATTCGGTAACGGGAAACCATTTCGGAAACTGTTCTGTCTCCTTTGTCAATTTTTTTCATCAGTTTCAACATTTTGAGAACGTATTCGTAATTGCTGCGACCGGTGTTCGTTGCATATTCGTCTATTACTTTCCTGAACAATTCAAGCGTTTTTTCGGGATACGAAGCGGCCAGTGCCGGATGATATTTCTCTATTCTTTCGGCAGTCAGATTTGTCTCAATATATTGCATCAGGCGGTCGGTGGCTCCTTCTGCAAGCAAGGCGTCGGCTATGGCGCCACTGAAATAGCGTTTTTTAGTCGCGCCATAATTGCCGCTGTTTTTATCGTAGTGCAGCAGAAGGTCTTCAAAAGCGCTCTGCCATTCGTCGGGTGTAAATGTGGCTTTATAGATACTGAAATATTTCTGGTTATGTGAACGGGAAATAAATGAAAATGCCGTTGACCGTATTGTAGGAATATCGTTTTCTTTTTGAGCAACTTGCAATAACAGTTCATCCCATCTCTGAGCATGATTCTGTCCCGGTAAAAAATCATCTATTAATTTTCTTGCTTCGGCATATTTTTGTTCTGCAAACCGTGTTTCGGCTACTTTGTAACGAAAGTTTTCTATCTGTATATTTTGTTCAATGAGAGCGTTTGCCTTTTCGGATTGTTGAGTGTTATTGTAAAAAAAGATTTCTCTTCGCAGAATTTTTTCCGCCTCAATAGAACTTTTATCGGGAATCTTTTTAAGTAAGTTATTTTGCAGAGCGATAAACTCGCTGGAATTGACCCGTACAGCAAGCGTCATCAATAAATCGTTGAATCTGTTAAATGCACTTTCCGAATATACATCCTTGTTCATTTCCGACAGGCAATAGTCGTACAGCTGTTTTGCATCCGTATCGGGGCTTGCAGCGATTTGTCCCATTATTTCAAACGGAATATTTTCATAACTGTATGAATCAATATATTCAACGATTTCGGAGTCCGTATATTTCGACCATCTGGCAAATTCTTCGATACAGGCTTTACAAATCAGTATTGCTTCGGTATAGTTTTCATCCTTAACATAATCACGCGCTTTTTCGAGCCACTGATCCACAGTCTCCAAATCGAAGAGTGCATCATAGTCATAATAATCGCCATCTTCGCCATAGTTCAATTCAATGTCCAGACTTGCCTCTTCCAGACTTTCACGCAAAATAGCGAAATATGGATTCGGATTTTCTCCATTTTCATCACTCTTTCCGCTTAATTTGCCGGTCAGTTTATGTGCAAACTCCAGTCGAATGGCATTGTCCAGGTAGTGATTATATCTGGCTTGCCGTTCAACAAAATCACGTAATTCCTGCGCCGAAATTTCATTCAGCAATTCCTTTGTTGTCTGTGTTTTCCCTCCGGTATCCTCCGACAGGCGCTGATTTTTGGCAATACGCTCAATTATTGCCTCCTGTATCATGGCAATATGCTTGCACGGATAGTAATCGCTTGGGCATGAACATGAATAATTGAAAGCTTTTCCATTCCTGTCCAAAGTCATTTTTATGGTATATGTGCCATAATTTCCCTGATATTTCGCTCTCCAGCAATTTCGTGAAATCTCCTGTAAATCAATAATATTGTTCATAATTATCATATAGTAATACATTCATATTACGTAAAAATTCCAATACAAAAACTTATTGACAAGACTTCTTAGTTTATGCACTGTGAAATTTTACGGGACAAAAGTACAAAAAATATCTAATTCCTTTTTTTCATAGCGTCTCAAAAAAAGAATTGTCCAAATTGCCGATATTTGTTGATAAAACAAAGTTTTTTTTAATTTTGCGAATTAAATATTGGATGCTAAAAAGAATGATATGCTTAAATATCAGAGAGTATTGTTAAAATTGAGTGGAGAGTCCCTTATGGGAAACGGCGGTTACGGAATATCTTCGGATGTTTTATCCCGCTATTGCTCGGATATTGTTTCGGTAACGGCAATGGGCGTTCAGATCGCCATAGTTGTCGGCGGAGGAAATATTTTCAGGGGAATGAGCGGAACAGACAAAGGTTTCGACAGAATCAGGGGCGATAATATGGGAATGCTTGCGACAGTGATAAATAGCCTTGCAATCCAGTCGGCTCTGGAAAATGCAGGGATAAAGGCAAAAGTTCTTACATCCATTCGTATGGAACCGGTCGGGGAATACTATTCAAGTCCGAAAGCAATTGAATATATGGAAGCAGGTTATACAGTTATCATTGCCGGAGGTACGGGAAATCCCTTCTTTACAACCGATTCGGCTGCCGCACTTCGCGGAGTGGAACTGAAAGCCGGCGTCCTGCTCAAAGGCACCCGTGTTGACGGAGTATATACCGCCGACCCGGAAAAATATCCCGAAGCGACAAAATACAGCAATCTCAGTTTTGATGAAGCATACGCAAAAGGGTTGAAAATTATGGATTTGACAGCATTTACGCTGTGCAGGGAAAACTCGTTGCCCATACTGGTATTCGACATGAATACACCGGGAAATCTGAAAAAAGCCGTATCGGGAGACAATATCGGAACAATTATAGAATAAATAATACTTAAATGATAAAATAAAATTGCTATGGATGCAACTAAAGCCAAGGAAATTATTAAATCGGCAGACGGTAAAATTCAAAAAGCCATTGAGCATTTGAATACAACTCTGCTGGGAATACGTGCTGGAAAGGCCAATCCGGCGCTTTTCAACCAGGTGATGATTGATTATTACGGGTCTCAAACGCCATTGCCTCAAGTATCAAGCATAACATCGCCGGATGCAAGAACTGTTCTCATCCAGCCCTGGGACAAAAACATGATTCAAGCTATAGAAAAGGCTATCATGCAGGCAAACCTGGGTTTCACTCCGCAAAACAACGGGGAAACCATACGTATTAATATCCCTCCCCTGACCGAAGAGCGAAGGAAAGACCTGGTAAAACAGTCCAGACATGAAGGAGAAAGTGCCCGCGTAAGCATACGCAATGTCCGGAGAGACGCCATCGAATCTGTCAAAAAACTGCAGAAAGACGGTCTTTCGGAAGATTTGGTTAAAGATTTTGAGGCAGATATTCAAAAAATAGTTGACAACTGCAATAAGACTGTAGATTCCATTTTAGAGAAAAAAGAAAAAGAAATTTTAGCAGTTTAACAAATTATATTACCTTTGTACATTATTTAGAAATTATTATAAACATTTTATATTATTATATGAAAAAAATTATTGCGATTCTTTGGTTACCGAAACTCTTGGTAATAATGCTTTTATTCACTGCCTGCGGTAATGGCGGCGCTGAACAGGGTAAAACTGTCGACCCTCAACAAAATTCAACCGACGCCCAGCGAACAGTTGAAACAAAAATCACTGATATTGCTTACGTCAATTTCGATTCCATTGTCCAGAACTATGACTATTATCATGACCTCAAACGGGAATTTGAACAAAAAGCGAAAAAGAAGGACGAAGAGTTCAATTCTAAAGTAAACACTTTGCAAGCAGAAGTAATGACTTTTAAAAGCAATTACGAAAAAATGCTCCTGACTCATTCGGAAGCGGAAGAGCAACAAAGGCGCCTGGGACAGCGGGAAATTGACTTGAAAGAAGAGTATTCGAAAATAATGAATCAGCTCGGAGAAGAAGAAGCTGTTATGAGCAGAAAAGTAATTGACGCCATACAAACGTATGTGAAAAAATACAATGTGGACAAAAAATATTCCCTCATTCTCAATGCGGCAACAATTATAGTCGGAGCTCCTTCGATGGACATAACTTCCGAAATACTGAGCGGCCTGAATCAGGAATATATAGCAAACAAAGCCAAGTGATTTTGTTCTCCTGTTTATTTTTGAAAAAGTTAAAAAACTTTTAAGATAAAATATTATGGAGTGCTTATATAGGGATGTAGCGAAGGCGTTGTTCCAGCAATGATGGAATCGCTGTTGGGCAGGTTAAAATAGTGAACGGTCATTTCTTCGATTGTATGTGGAGGGTGTTTCAAAAGGGTCGAGTCCCGTCATTGCGAGGGCTCAATCCAGTGATTAACAGTATTCTGGATTGCTTTGCTTACAATGATACTTTTCGTAAGTAGCACATTAAGATGCTTTTCTGGATTGCTTCACTGTGTTCGCAATGACGAACAATGATGGTTTGCTTCGATTTATGATAACGCCTTTTGTTATATCTTGA
>JAIRZR010000510.1 GCA_031267155.1 Prevotellaceae bacterium
GCGCAGCCCGGGGTAAGCTATCGCACTCCAGAACTACGAAGTAGTTCAACTCCTTACGGAGTTGTGACGGAGAGGAGCTTTACCCCGAACTGCGCCTGCGGCTTGTTCGAGGTTATCCATCTTAAACTCCTTACGGAGTTCCCGTCCAAATTTCTTTATCCACGTCTAACGGTATTCGTGCCTTTTATTCCGTACCGCCGACATACTTCACTTATGCTGCTGCCGGACGATACTTCTGCAACTACTTTTTCCTAATTTTTGTCATATCTTTTACACATTTTGTCTGTATAGCTATATTAGGACATGACAGTGTCAAAAGACACGAAGTATCTCTACATTTTTATATCACAATTTTAGTCCGCGCACAGTATAGCAGATATATTTCCCCTGATTTCAAGATTTTTACAATAAAATAGTTGTCAGTTCCCGAATTATATGTAAGTTTGCGCACTTTTTTTATATCGTTAAAATGATGGAAAAGTCTGATAAAATAATGAAAATTACCGCAGGTTACGGGTTGATTCTGGGGTTTGCCATGATTGCCGTATATATGTTGATCATAATATTCAGGGTACCCCTGTCTTTTGTGCTTATATTTACATATATCGGAGGACTTGTTTATACCACGCTTGCTTACCGCGAAAAATATCTGGGAGGAATCATCAGTTACGGCAAATCCCTGCTTTTTGGCGTTCTCGTTTCCGGATTTGCCTTTATTGTACTGGGAGTATTTTTTTATATCCTGATTTCATTTCATCAGGATGAATACAGGGAATTTTTCAACAGGATTATGGCGGAAATGGAGACGAAAGGCTACGTAAAGCCGCAGGATTCCGAATATTCGATATTCAATCCTGCGATATGGATCATAGCATATTTATCCTTCGGTTTACTGGCAGGTTTGGCAGTTTCGGCAATTACTTCTCTTTTTACTAAAAAAAGTTGATATGGATATTTCAATAGTTATACCTTTATATAATGAAGAAGAATCTATTCCCCATCTGATTGAATGGATTGAAAGAGTTGTGTCCGCGAATGGATTTTCCTGCGAAATCATAATGATAAACGATGGCAGCAGCGATTCGTCATGGGAAGTCATCGAAAATCTTGCGAAGGAAAACGGCAATATCAGGGGCATAAGTTTCCAGCGCAATTACGGGAAATCTGCAGCGCTTCACTGCGGCTTTCAGGCGGCGCAGGGCGATGTCGTCATCACCATGGATGCTGATTTGCAGGACAGTCCCGACGAAATTCCCGAACTGTACAGAATGATCAGGGAGGAAAACTACGATCTGGTTTCCGGATGGAAAAAGAAACGCTATGACAACGCACTGACCAAAAATATCCCGTCCAAGATATACAATGCCACCGCCCGCAAAATCTCTGGCGTCAAGCTCCACGACATGAACTGCGGACTGAAAGCATACCGGAACGAGCTTGTGAAATCCATTGAAGTCTATGGGGAAATGCATAGGTATATTCCCATAATAGCCAAGTGGGCTGGATTTTACAATATCGGGGAAAAGGTGGTCGAACACAGGGCGCGGCAGTACGGCAAAACAAAATTCGGACTTAGCCGCTTCATCTACGGGTATCTTGACCTGCTTACCATAATGTTTATTTCCAAATTCAGGAAAAGCCCAATGCATTTTTTCGGAACCGTCGGAAGCCTGATGTTTTTCCTCGGTCTTCTTGCAACCGTCTGGCTGGGCGTATATAAAATCTACTGTGTATCAAAGGGAATACCCGCAATTCTGGTTACGGACAACCCGTATTTCTATATTGCTCTTGTGGCAATGATTCTGGGAACACAGCTGTTTCTTGCCGGTTTTTTAGCCGAACTGATTTCGCGCAGTTCTCCGGAAAGAAACAGTTATCTTATAAATAAAACAATTTAATTCAATTTAATATGGCAACATTTGAAACAAGGTATCTGGGTAATTTGCGTACGGAAATAACTCATTTGCAATCGGGAAACACTCTGACGACGGATGCTCCCACGGACAATCACGGGAAAGGGGAATTTTTCTCTCCCACAGATATGCTGGCTTCGGCTTTGGGAAGCTGTATGCTGACCATCATGGGTATAGCGGCAAAAACTCACGGCTTCAGTATTGACGGCGCTTTTATGGAAACGACCAAAGTGATGGGCTCGAATCCGCGAAGAGTGGCGGAACTGGTAATCAAAATTACTTTTCCCCATAATAAATATTCCGAAAAGGAGTTGAAAATACTCAATACCAGCGCTAAGGAATGTCCCGTCGCAAACAGTTTGCATCCCGATGTAAAGCAAACGGTATCGTTTTTCTTTAAGGAAGTATAGGAACAATGCTGAAGCGGATATTGTACAGCCTGATGGGTCTGGTTTTTCCCGATTTCTGCGAAGTATGCGGGACACCGCTTGTGCGCGGGGAGAAGTGTATCTGCCTGTCATGTCTTTATAAAATGCCACTGACCGGATCGTGGGAAAAGGAAGACAACGATATCGAAAAGCTGTTTTGGGGCAAGATAAATATCGAACGCGCCTGTTCGCTCTTTTATTTCCGCAAGGGCAGCGATTACCGTCCAATGATACACCGGATGAAATACAAGGGCAAGTACAGAATCGGTCTGCGTCTTGGCGAGGAGCTGGGCGTCCATCTCAAAAAATCTTCCCTGTATAAGGATATCAGCATGCTCGTGCCTGTACCCCTGCATCCTGCAAAAGAACGGATTAGAGGATACAATCAAAGCGAACTTATTGCTTCCGGCATTGCGGAGGTAATGAATTTACCCCTGGAGAAAAGGAATCTGATACGGACAAAATTCACTGAGACGCAAACACGTAAAAACGTAACCGAACGCTGGGAAAATGTTCAGTCGATTTTCGATGTGAGGGATAAAACTGCTTTTGACGGAGAACATATTCTGCTGGTTGACGATGTCATTACAACAGGAGCAACGATAGAGTCCTG
>JAIRZR010000315.1 GCA_031267155.1 Prevotellaceae bacterium
TGATAGATATTTCACGACAAAGCAAAATGCCATATAAATCATTAGTCTCTGTTGTGAATAGGCTTATAGATAATGGCATCTTAAAACCATCCGGATTAATACGGTAAAATGAAAAAAAATCAAAGACGATTAAATACAAACAACAATAAATAAATCTTAATTAAAAATATTAAACAACTTAATAGAGGGATATTAATTATGGAAAATAATGATTTAAACAGTTTAAAGGAAGAAAATCAGACATGTCAGAGCACAGGTATAAAAGTGAATATTTGGAAAATTACTTCTTTAGTGCTGTTTGCTTTTATATTGGGCTGGTTTGTTTTGGGTCGCGCTTCTGCCGGGCCTAATCCTGATCCAGGTTTTTTAAACTCGGCGACATCAGTAAGGCCGGATTATATTTTACTGGATAATCACGGCGGTGTTGCCGGTTATGCCTATAAAATAAACAGTCAGGTTGTTGTTGTACCGAATTAAGCGCCCATAATATTTGCCAAAATCAACACATTGGCTAATGCTCTTTTTCTGAAATCATAAAATATCGAAGTGGAAATGAAACCGGTAACTGCAAAAGAAAAGCATATTGCAGAATTTAAGCAGGCTCTGAAAGAAACAAAGGAAATAGCAGAAAATATTGTCGCCGGCAACAAGAATTATAAAACCCTGGATGAGTTGTTAAATGAAGAATGAACAATACCAAAATTGCTTTTGTCTGACCAGGACTGAAAATAAAATTTATTGCTACCTTTGTGCCGGAATTTTAAAATATTTCTGATATGACGGAATTGATTATAAAAAATGATGTAGAAAAAAAGAAATTGGATGGATATCAATTAGTATTCGATTATAAATCAGCTGCAAAAGACATGCAAATTCCATCCGAAGTAATGTTGTATTTAGAAGACGAAGTGCAGCATGAATTTCCTGACGACCCCATGCTTAGGGAATTACATATTTTGCGGGCTCTCAATAATTATGTAGCAAAGAATAAGAAAGGACAATGACAGGTAAAATTTATTTAGACACATCTGTAATTAGCGCTTTATTTGACTTTCGTACTCCTGAACGTATGTTGATGACAAAATCGGCTTGGAAACAATTAAAGAATTACGAAATTTATATTTCGGACAGAGTTCTTGAGGAATTAAACAGAGTATCCGAACCGTTACGCGAAGAGTTTTTAAAAATAATTGAAGACTTTGCAGTATTATCCGCTTCTGAAAATGCACATTCGCTTGCTAAAGCATATATTGAACAGGGCATTTTTCCTGAAAAATATTATGATGATGCTTTGCATGTAGCAATAGCATCCGTTAACCAAACAGGGATATTGTTAAGTTGGAATTTTACTCATCTTGTTAAACTCAAAACCCGTCGGATGGTAGCCCTTGTAAATACCCTGGAGAATTATTTACCTGTTGAAATTATCTCGCCTCCAGAGTTGTAAAATAACCGCCAAGTCACAGAAATTATTGCTACCTTTGTGCCGGAATTTTAAAATATTTCTGATATGACGGAATTGATTATAAAAAATGATGTAGGGAAAAAGAAAATGAAATGGTTACTTTTTTTTCTGAAATCATGGGACATAGAAGTAGAAATAAAACCGGTAATGGAAATTTCCAGGGTGAAAAAAGTCAAAAGAATGAATAAACTTGATGTTCTTACGGATGAACAGTTATCCGAAAAATTATTGGGCGAAGTATTGGATATGTCTTCCTGTTCGGACAGTGATTGTCGCGAAGTCATAAAAAATCATCGTCCCGTATTTTCAAATGGACTTGAATAATTGCAACAATATAATTATGTACAACAAACATCTGTTTAATAGACATAATCACGGCAACCTTGCCGGTTATGCCTGTAAAATAAACAGTCAGGTTATTGTTGTACCGAATTAAACGCTTATATTTGTCCCGCCAAAGACGCTATCGTCAGGTTAAGAAAAATAAAAGATGAAAGAAAAAACATTTATCGTAGCTGAGTTATCAGCGAATCACAATGGCAGTAAAAACACGGCGATGGAGACCGTTAAAGCAGCCAGGCGGGCTGGCGCCGACGCCATTAAATTACAGACTTATACGGCAGATACCATAACTTTGGATGTCCGGACAAAGGATTTTGAAACCGAAAAAGGCTCATTATGGGAAAACCGCTACCTGTATGACCTCTATCAGGAAGCCTGTACTCCCTGGGAATGGCACGGGGAACTTTTTGAAGCAGCCCGAAAAGAAGGATTAATCTGTTTTTCAACGCCATTTGACAAATCGGCAGTTGATTTTTTAGAAACGCTTAATAATCCTGTCTATAAAATTGCTTCGTTTGAAATTACCGATATTCCATTGATTGAGTATGCTGCACAAAAGATGAAGCCAATGGTCATCTCAACCGGCATCGCTACGGAGGAAGACATTCAGCTTGCAGTGGATACATGCAGAAATGTCGGGAATAACGATATAACACTCTTGAAATGCACATCGTCGTATCCCGCGCCTGTCGAGGAAGCCAATCTGATTATGATTCCCGAGCTGGCAAAACGGTTTGGAGTGAAATCCGGTCTGTCCGACCATACGATGGGTTCCGTCTCTGCCCTTGTGGCTGTTACGCTTGGGGCGGTAATGATAGAGAAGCATTTTATCATCGACCGTTCGATCGGCGGTCCCGACGCGGCTTTTTCGATGGACGAAAAAGAGTTTACACAAATGGTAAACGACATTCGCACGGCAGAAAAGGCAATGGGAAAAGTGTCCTGCGAATTGACGGAAAAAATGAAATCGGGACGAAACTGTTCCCGCTCGCTTTATGTGGCGGAAGATATGAAAGCCGGAGATATTGTAAGCGAACAGAATGTCCGCTCTGTACGTCCCGGATATGGCTTGCATCCAAAATACTGGAATGAGATAGTCGGGGAAAAAGTGAATCGAAATCTGGAAAAAGGAACGCGATTTGAATTAAGTTATATCGACTGAATTATCATTTATGGAAGAAAAAGGGAATATTTGATTTGGGTGAATTGCAATTCAACTCAGTTGTTGCATATTTTGCAACAACTGCTGTCGACGGAAAAAAGTTCATTTATAGAAGAAGAAAATAAAGAAGAATTAAAAATCAACGAAAGCCGGATACTTTTGTACCAAAGCAATGATGGTACAATAAAAATTGATGTCAGGTTTGAAGATGAATTAAAAGAATCAGTGGTTGTCCGGAAATTCCTGATAACCACTCAACATGGTGCTATTGCTGAAAAAACACAGGATTTTTTTTAGACAACAAACAATAATTCACGAAATATGGAAGAAAAAGGGAATATTATACTCTATCAAACCGAAGACGGGGCATCAAAGATAGAAGTTGTCCTGACAAACGATACCGTTTGGCTAACACTGGATCAAATGGCGGACTTGTTTCAACGCAATAAATCTACCGTTTCGCGCCATATCAAAAATGTCCTGGAATCCGGAGAATTAAAAACAGAGGCAACTGTTGCATATTTTGCAACAGTTCAAAAAGAAGGCTATCGCAAAGTAGAAAGGGAAATAGTATATTATAATCTTGATATGATTATCAGTGTAGGTTACCGCGTTAATTCTCATCGCGGCGTACAGTTCCGGATATGGGCTACACAAGTATTGAAAGAGTATCTGATAAAGGGATTTGCCTTGAATGATGACCTGTTAAAACGGGCAGGCGGTGGAAATTATTTCGATGAACTGCTGGCTCGCATCCGTGATATTCGTTCATCGGAAAAGATTTTTTACCGCAAGATACTTGAAATATACGCTCTCAGCATCGACTATGACCCGGGCGCGGAAGCAACAAAGTCGTTTTTTGCTACGGTACAGAACAAAATGCACTTTTCCGCTCATGGACATACTGCCGCTGAAGTCATTTATGACCGTGCCAATGCGGAAAAGGATTTCATGGGATTAACAGTCTGGACAGGAGTCTTACCCAAACGCAGCGACGCCGAATACGCTAAAAACTACCTGACAGGAGAAGAACTTGATACTTTAAACCGCATAGTGAGTTTGTATCTTGATTTTGCAGAATTACAGACTCAAAGCCATACGCCAATGTATATGAAAGACTGGATACAGAAACTGGATGACTTCCTGAAACTTTCAGGGAAAGAGCTGCTTGCTCATGCAGGAACAGTTTCGGCAAAGATAGCTAAAGAAAAAGCAAATTTGGAATATGACAAATATAAGAAAAGAACTTCTTTTCAGCTTTCCCCAGTGGAAATACACTTTATCGAAAATTTTGAAAAAGAACAGAAAAAATTGAAGAAATAAAGGTCATTTATGTAGCGAAGGAAGCGTGAGCGAAGGCATAGCCGTCAAGTTAAGTACTGAAAGCCGAGAATCAGTAGCATCGAGCAAGGCTGACCTTGCCGGCAAGCCCTATGAATGGAACGCACATTTACCAAGCCCTGAAACGAAGTTCGACGTAGTCAAAGGCGTAATCCCAATGATAATGTTAAAATAGCATCTTATGCTCGTCCAAAAACCTCATTTTCGCCGATAAGTTCCTGCGGTACCTTGTCGGTAGTAGCCACACGCTACATATGGTCATGAACTGCCGTAAGAACGGCTGGGATTAGATCTGAACATCGCACAAAATTATAACTGCGCAATATAATACGTGGGACAAAAAAACCATCATCACGAATGTGACAATGGCTAATTAAAAAACTAAAAAAATTTGGAAACAAAATGAAGTTTACTGTTTTTCAGTAAAAAACTTTTTTACGTCTTCATTAAGAACTACATCTTCTTTAAATGTATATGCTCCTGTTTTTTCGGAACGAACCATTTTTATACAGCGGGTCATCGTTTTTCCGGCGCCCGACCTGACTCTACCTACTACTTTCTTTGCCATTTTTTAAAATATTATTTTATTTCACGATGAACAGTTACCTTTCTCAAGTATGGATTATATTTTTTACGTTCCAGTCTGTCGGGGGTATTTTTCTTGTTTTTAGTTGTTATATATCTCGACATTCCCGGGACGCCGCTTTCTTTTTGTTCTGTACATTCAAGAATTACTTGAATCCTGTTACCTTTTTTTGCCATTATTCTTCCATTTTATTCGTTAATATTCTTTAATATAGCCATTTGAAACAGCCTCTTCCAGCGCTTTTTTCAAACCGATCTTGTTGATGGTTCTGATTCCGGCAGCCGAAACTTTCAATGTTACAAAACGCTTTTCTTCTTCAAACCAAAAGCGTTTTACTCTGAGATTGGGGCAAAATTCTCTTTTTGTCCGCCGTTTGGAATGGGAAACATTGTTTCCTATCATTACCTTTTTCCCTGTTATCTGACAAATTCTCGACATAATATACTGTTTAATATTCTTATTTTCAATGCAAAACTACAAATAACGTAATTAATTCGCGGTGCAAATTTCGGACTTTTTTTCTAATATTCAAATTTTTTTCCATTTTTATTAAACATATTTAATCAAGACATTGAAAACAAGACGGCTAATCCTCACTAAAAAATATTACATATATTCAAATGTTCCCCTGTCTGTTTTTATCGTAAGTTTTTTCGAGATACTTTTTTCTACATGTCCTACGATTTGTGCATCAATATTATAGTTTTTCGAGATCGAAATTATATCGCCGGCATGACATTCGGGGAGATAAATTTCCATTCTGTGTCCCATGTTGAACACTTTGTACATCTCCTTCCATTCCGTGCCCGATTCTTTTTGAATAAGTTCGAATAATGGAGGAAGCCTGAAAAGATTGTCCTTAATAACATGCATATCGTCAATAAAATGCAGGATTTTTGTCTGCGCTCCTCCCGAACAGTGAATCATTCCATGAATATCCTGTCGGCGCTGTTTCAGAATATCCCTGATTACGGGCGCATAAGTTCTTGTCGGAGAAAGAATAAGTTTCCCCACCGGTATCCCGTTTACTGTATCGCTCAGTTTTTTACTCCCGGAATACGCTAAATTCGAAGGCATTGCCGGATCGAAACTTTCGGGATACAGTGTCGAAAGAGGATCGGACGAAAGCACATCGTGACGCGCGGAAGTAAGCCCGTTACTGCCCATGCCTCCGTTATATTCGGTCTCGTACGAAGCCTGTCCGTATGAGGCAAGTCCCACAATCACATCTCCTTCGGATATTTTCGCATTGTCGATAATCTCGCTCTTTTTTATCCGGGCGGTGACGGTACTGTCCACTATGATGGTTCTGACGAGATCGCCCACGTCTGCGGTTTCGCCTCCCGTAAGATACAGATTCACGCCCATCGACTGCATTGTTTCGGCAAATTCCTGTGTTCCTGCGATAATAGCAGAGATAACCTGTCCGGGTATCAGGTTTTTATTGCGCCCGACAGTCGATGAAAGCAGGATGTCGCCGGTAATTCCCACGCACAGCAAATCGTCGATATTCATCACTATGGCGTCCTGCGCGATGCCTTTCCATACGCTCATATCGCCGGTTTCTTTCCAGTAAATATATGCCAGCGAGGATTTTGTCCCGGCGCCGTCGGCATGCATGGCTACACAATAGTCGGGATCGCCCGTCAGAATATCCGGAATAATCTTGCAAAACGCTTTAGGATACAATCCCTTATCCATATCTTTTATCGCACTGTGGACATCTTCTTTCGATGCGGAAACTCCACGCTGTTCGTATCTGTTCATTCAAATAATTTTCGGCAAAGATAGGCGTTTTTATTATATTTTTTAGCAAGTATCCTCATTTTTTTACGTTCCCATTCCTCCTGCTTTTGTTCGTATAGCATTTCCCCTGTTCGACATAGCTGTTTCTGAAGGCAAGTTTTTCCTGTGAAAAAGCCCCCTTTTTAATTTTTTGCAGTCAAATACTGCGACAAAAATAATCCTGCCAATCCTTTAATCCTGAAAATCCTGATTCAGACAAAAGGAATCAGTCTTCGAGCGCAAGTCGTGGATATACCGGATTTCCGTCATTCCAGCTGCCGAGCGTTTTCCAGTTGCTGCTGCGCCCCATTCTGCCGACGAGGGCCAAACTCCGGCGGCGAAGATGCCTGCGCCTCCGTTACCGGAACTGCTGCCTGTGCCGTAAGCCGCCTTATCGCCGGATATGTCTTTCCAGTAGCAGGTAGTGACGCTACCGCTACCGCTAATCCTTCCGCAGATACCGCCGATGGAGACGCCCGTTGCCCGATACTGCGCCGATACTGTAGCAGGCGCTGATTGAGGACGTGGAATTTCCGCTTATGCCGCCGATATAGTGGTCGCCGCCCGATATGTTAGCCGTATTGCAGCAGGCTGTGATCGACCAGGATTTGGACGAGCCGCATATTCCGCCAATATAATTGCCGTTGCCGAATGTAAAGCCGGCATTGTAGCATGTCGATACGGCAGCTGTGGAAATCCCGCAGATACCGCTGGTATAGTGAGCGCCGGATATCGAGCCGGTATTGTAACAGCTGCCCGCAGAACCGCTTCCGCAAATACCGCCAGTGTACCTGTTGCTTCCGGATACAGAGCCGGTATTGTGGCAGTTGCTTGCGCCGCCGTTTCCGGATATGCCGCCGACATAATCTCTTCCGGAGACAAGATGTACATTCTGGACAGTACCGCTACTTGAGCCAAACAATCTTACATAGTTCTGTCCGTCCTGCCCTCCGACGCCTGTCGCGGGGACTCCAAGCGAAGTCCAGACGCCGCCGCCGTCGTATGAGACTTCCCAGATATTCGAGGAATTGATGCGCATCTGCGGACTGGAACCGTTCTGTCCGGCAGCACCGTCGGAGCCTCTTTCTCCGGTAACGCGCATTTTGTTGCCGCCGGCAGTAATCCATTCCCCGTTAAGCGTCCATTAGTACGCTCCGTCGGAGTCCTGTTTCACGCCTGGCTGCGGGGACAGTCCGTCCTGTCCGTCGGCGCCGTTCTTTCCATTGGCGCCGTCCCTGCCGTTTACTCCGTCCTTTCCATTGGCGCCATCCTTTCCGCCGGCTCCGTTCTTCCCGTCGGTTCCGTTGGATATCACTATGTTTCCGCTGCTGACAAACGAAATAATATATCCGCCGGGAGCGGGAGAAGAGAAGGGACTCACTCCGGTAACATAATCGCCGTTTTGCAGAGTGGCGACAAGATTCTGAAGGGCGGAGATATTGGAGTTCACCGTTTCCGCCCACTCTTCGAGAGCGGCGACGCGGCTTTTCAAATCATTCAGCTCGTTCTCAAGAGCCTCATGATTATACTTGTCGCAGGAGCAAAACGCCAGCAACGCCATTAAAATACTAAAAACTTTCTTCATACACATAATTGTTTAATAAATTCTGATCCATTCTGTAAATACTATAAATGCTACTCCGGGATGCTTCGTAAATCGAAGCAAACCATCGTTGTCCGTCATTGCAAACGCAGTGAAGCAATCCAGGAAAACCTCCTGATGTGCTACCTGCGAAAAGCGTCATTGTAAGGGCGCAGCCCGAAGCAATCCAGTGATTAACAGTATCCTGGATTGCTTCGCTTCGCTCGCAATGACGACGTGATTGACTTTTTGGACACCCTCAACTCTCTGCGGAACTGTGCTACGCTTGTTCGAGCTTATCCATCTTAAACTCCTTACGGAATTTCCCCGCAATGCACAAAACTGTTCCACGCGCAGTATAATAAGGTAATGAGGTAATTGTATATGCGATTTTTGTGCTACTGAGTTTGTTTTGTTAGGAAAATTAGATGGGAATGATATTTTTGGACGACCATAAGATGCTATTTTTGTCAATACTCTTAATTCTTACTTTTAACACCCCATCCGGAGGATTTATTTTCATAACCGCAGATCGTGACCGGAAAACCTGGCAAGCGCTGCCTGAAAGGCAGTTTTATCTGCGCACAGATTCTGCAGGTCGCAGACGTTTCGCCTACTTATCCTCAGGCTTCGATTTTGTATTGTAGATATTCATTGTTCTTTCGGTACCGGCGAGTGCAAAGCTTTTGATCGCTTCCACAGCTGTTTCAAAATCAGGGATTAGCGATTCGTATTCGGCTTTTGACCATTTGGCAAGTACATAATCCACCTGATATCCCTGGGGAAAATCGTTGCCGATACCGAACCGCAGGCGTGCATAATTTGAATTGCCCAGTATCTGGTCTATGTGTTTCAGTCCGTTATGTCCTCCGTTACTGCCTTTTCCCCTGATTCTTACCGTTCCTGCAGGAAGCGCCAGATCATCAAGCACAACCAGCAGTCTTTCCTGCGGAATATTTTCCGCCTGCAACCAGTAGGCAACCGCATTACCGCTGAGATTCATGCAGGTAGACGGTTTCAACAAAATAAAAGTTTTGCCCCTGTATTTTGCTTCGGCCAAATCTCCATAGCGTTTAGTCGCAAAAACGACATTGGACACCCTGGCAAAGGCGTCCAGTATCTCGAATCCCGCGTTATGGCGGGTTTTTTCGTATGTTTTTCCGACATTACCCAGACCAGCTATTAAATATTTCATTTTAATAAAATTACGGGTAATAAACCTTTATTTCCCTATTACTTTTGAGCTGTCTGTTCGCGGGATGCGCGTGTAGCTTTCACACGGCATACAGTCGAAGACGGGGGAGTCAGAATGGTGATATTGGGATAGGAAAGATCTTTTACGAAGACCGTTTTTCCCAGCCCCAAATCCGTAACATCGACAGTGAGATTTTCGGGGAGATCGTTTATCAGCGCCGAAACCTTCAGTTTGCGAACCAAAATCTGCAATTTACCGCCCTGCTTAACGCCTTCGGAATTGCCCTCTATCACAACAGGCAAATCTATCGAAACAGGTTTTGTATCATCGACATTGAAAAAATCAATATGGAGTATTTCGTCGCTCAGGGGATGAAACTGTATGTCTCTCAGCACTGCAAGATAGCTTTTATCCGACACGTTCAAGTCAATCAGAAAAGCTTCAGGAGTATAAATTATTGGTTTAATACTGCTTACAGGAGCTGTAAAATGCAAGTTTCCTATTCCGTTGCCATAAAGCACACATGGAATCTGCTGTTCATTACGCAATTTTTTTGTCTCTTTCTTTCCAAGACCGGTTCTCTCCGTTCCTTCTAATTTAATTTTTTTCATTTTAAAAACATTTTTAACTGTGCTACTCAATCCCGACAATCTTTTTGTCGCAGATCCCATTACACGCCGCGTTATAAAAACCGGCAAGAAGGGAGCGCAAAAGTATAAAAAAAATATGAATTGCACGACATATATGCAGAATTATTTTTCAATAACAGGATATTTGACTGACTGCAAGACAGGTACGGGCTGGCGTAAAGTAATGTGCAATGGGGTGTACGGCAAAATTCCCTGCAAACTTATGCTCCGGGACTGCCGGTTTTTCTCTCAATTCTGCATTTTTTTATGGGAACTTTAAGAGTTAAGAGTTAATGTCATGTCCTGATATAGCTATACAGACAAAATGTGTAAAAGATATGTCAAAAAGTAGGAAAAAGTCCTGTTAATCCTCAAATCCTGAGAATCCTGATTCAGACAAAAGCACAGGAGCAGTTGAAACCCCAATCGCATCAGTCTTTCACCTTACTAAATCAAAAAAACGCGACTTACAAGCCCCTGTAAAAGAAACACACCATCATTGATATGACAGTGTGTGACTTAAACAAATTACAAATTATGACCCAAAAGCACTTTGTCAAGTGTTCAATGAGCAAAACAACTCAAAATCTGAAACCAATTGTAGCTATAATACGTCCAATCTTTAAATTCTCTACTGCAATGTCGGGATCCTTATCCGCATCCCGAACTCTGTAATCATTAACATAGTATGGCGCAAAATGATATTTGCTCGTATTCAGCACATACGCCAAATCGGCAAAGAAATGTTTATTGCGATAACCTATACCGCCCGAATAAGCATAGCGGTTATAATCCAAACTGCTTTCTTTATAGGGACTTTGGAAATAATTGAAACCCGCGCGCAACATCAATCCACGGGGAAGATTGATTTCTCCTCCTACTCTCAGATTTGATGTAGCCTTATAAGCATTTTTAATAGCATTGTTGCGGGAAGATATGAATCCGTCATTCGTTATATTATCGTGAATACGCATCGAATTGTTTCCGACAAGTTCGTAATCAACGCTAATCAAACCTGTTTTCCCAAAAATATACGCAAGTCCAAATTCCAGCCGGTATGGGGTCGACAAAGTATATTCATATATATCTCTGGGAGAAGTTTCTTCTTTGGGATCGTTTTTTCCGTCCAGTTTATACATGGATTTCATATACGCGCTGTATTCCCTTTCCATATTGAAAAATGTCGGCGTATGCACAGCAAAACCCAGGCGGAAAGCGTCGATCGGGCGGTAAATAATGCCAAATTTAGCATTAATTCCCGTTCCTGCGGTGCGGGTATATTCGTCCCTGCTACTTGATACGTATTGTACCTTGTCATTATTACCGAAACATTGTTCCCTGTAATTCAGACGATTTACATATTGCAAGTCCTGCAATCCTATAGTCATTCCGAACTGGAAACTGTTGGAAATATTTCCACCCAGCGAAAAAGTATATTCTTCCGTACCTCCTGTCTGTATGCTTGAGCCGGCGATATCAACCTTTCCGCCCTTTTCTAAACCGTTAGAGATGTATTTGTTTTCCCCTGTCTCGTATCTCATCATTTCACTGACGAGAGCCATAGAGGTCGTCCAGTCTTCAGGAATGATTTTTTTCATATCCTGCTTAAGATAGTCGGAGTTCAGTTTGGAATTGTTGGCATATTGTGTAAACATGTCCAGAACGCTATTGGGAGAATCGACGCCCTGCAAGCTTGTACGCTTGTAGAAGTTTGCGGCTTTGTTATATCCCAGTCCGAAACTGAAGGAAACCAGTCCTTTGGATTTTTTAGTGGAATATGTAGCAACATATCCCAGATTGGCGAATCCGAAACGGGTATATCTGTCCGAAAGCGATTCACCTCGAAAATCCGTACTTGTATTATTCAGGTTTAGCGATGGTGTTACAACAAATTCCGATGAACGGTAAGTTGCTATACCTGCGGGATTTGTGCTTAAAGAGCCGAAATCGCCTCCCAAAGCATTAAATGCACCGCCCAATCCTGAGAATCTGGCTGTTCCTTGAATTTCATGAGTTCCTAACTGTAACAATTCGTCTGCTGTCTGGGCTTCCAGCGAAAACGCCACGGAAACCGATAACAATAGCATAGACCATTTTATTATTGTCTTCATTGAAAAAAAAAATTAAAATTAAATATATGTTTTATCTCCCGCGTCCTCCGCCACTTGAACGTGAACCGCCGCCACTTGATGACGACCTGCTCGATGATGATGATGACGAACTTGACCTGCTTGGAGAACTGTAACTTCCCGAAGATGATGAACTCGACCTGCTCGGAGCGCTGTAGCTTCCCGAAGATGACGAACTCGACCTGCTTGGAGCGCTGTAGCTTCCCGAAGGCGACGAGCTTGATCTGCTCGGAGATGATGCACTCGACCTGCTCGGAGTATAATTATTGTCCGAAGATGATGAGCTTGACCTGCTTGTGCTGCTCTGAGTTGACGAACTTGAGCGGGATCCTTCGTTATATGATGACCGGCTGTTGCTTGGTCTGGTATATACCTGCGTATTATCCCGTGAAGTCGTTGATGTTCCTCTTGACGAAGTCGTTGAGGAAGAATTTTGTGCCGGCTGATTCGAGATGCGGGAACGCGTGGAATAGGCGTCCACCGAATTGCCTCTGTTGCTTGTAGCTCCATTTCTGTTGTAGCTGCTGCGCGGGATGGCATTATCTATACGTGTAACATTCGACGAACGCGATACTGACGAACGGGAAGCCGTGCTCGACGAACGCGAAACGGCGTCTGAACGTGCATCGCTGCTCGAACGCACTGAATTTCTGGGCATATACGAGCCGCCGCCCGATGAGCGCATCCCGTAGTTTCCCGAACCTCTGCCTGCCGCGTATGTATAATTACGGTTGTCGTGATGCCAGTGGTCGTGATACCAGCCTCCGCCGTAATATCCTCCGCCATAGTATCCTCCGTAATATCCGCCATACCAGCTGTCGTAGTAGGGATAGCCCCATCCCCAGCCCCACGGTCGATACCATGGACTGTGCCAGCCGCCGTACCACCCGCCATACCAGCCTGTGTTCCAGCCCCAGCCGCCGTAATATGGATAATCCCAGCCATAACCGTACCAGGGATATCCCCAGCCGTAATTATAGCCCATGTTTATCTCGACAGTATATTGCGGCTCATCGAACATTTTCAGTTTGCGTTCGTATGAATCCGCATCTGCAAGTTCGCCGCTGTATATTACGGTATCGACTGTTCCTTCGATTTTCAGCGTTGAAGGATTTGAGAGATAGACTTTATCCGCCTCCATGTAAATGGTTTTTTCGGCGACGGTCTTTTGCGTTTGGGTTTTCAACTGTTCGGTCTGTTCATCTATTGCTCCTTTTTTTACATTGTCTCTGGATGAATAATAAATATCATCCGAGCTTGAAGCCATGTACGAGGATGTTCCGCATCCTGCCATAAGCAGCAGGATAAACGGGACGAACAACTTTACTTTCATGATCGCTATATTCTTAATTGTTTTCATTTTAACACCTTTTTTAATACTGTTTTATTTTTTTAACATACCTTTGTACGTTTTTTTTAACATGCGTTTCACTGCAAATTTCATGCCAAAACGAAGTGAAAATGATGTTATAGACAAAATTTATTAATAAAACGTATAGAAATATGGCAAAAGAAGTAACTTTGAGGGCTGAAAACTTTTCACTCTGGTACAACAATCTGGTTTTAAAGGCAGGCTTGGCGGAAAATTCGGCTGTGCGCGGCTGCATGGTGATAAAACCCTACGGATACAGTTTATGGGAAAACATGCAGGCGGCGCTTGACAGAATGTTTAAGAACACGGGGCATGTCAATGCTTATTTCCCGCTGTTTATTCCGAAATCCTTTCTGGCAAAGGAGGCAGAGCATGTCGAAGGCTTTGCAAAAGAATGTGCTGTGGTAACCCATTACCGGCTTCGCAACACTGCCGACGGGAAAAATGTGGAAGTCGATCCCGAAGCGCGGCTGGAGGAAGAACTGATTGTCAGACCCACTTCCGAAACAATAATCTGGAACACCTACAAGAACTGGATACAGTCGTACCGCGACCTGCCCCTGCTCTGCAACCAGTGGGCTAATGTGGTGAGATGGGAAATGAGGACGCGACTGTTCCTGAGAACTGCCGAATTTCTTTGGCAGGAAGGGCATACGGCTCATGCGACACGGGAAGAAGCTGTTGAAGAAGCGGTTAAAATGCTGGGCGTTTACGAGGATTTCGCAAGAAACTGGCTGGCTATTCCCGTAATCACGGGAGTGAAAACGGCAAGCGAACGTTTTGCCGGAGCTGTAGATACATACTGTATTGAGGCGATGATGCAGGACGGCAAGTCTTTACAGGCGGGGACATCCCATTTCCTCGGACAGAATTTCGCCAAAGCATTCGATGTGAAGTTTGCGTCCAAAGATGGCGTACTGGATTATGTATGGGCTACTTCCTGGGGAGTATCCACACGCCTGATAGGGGCTTTGATAATGGCTCATTCCGATGATAACGGTCTGATTCTCCCGCCGAAAGTCGCTCCCCTGCAGACTGTCATTATACCTATATTTAAAGGCGAGGAAGAATTGCAGCAGATGAAGGCGCATTGCGAAACGATAAAAAACAGTCTCCAGAAGTCCGGGATTTCCGTAAAAATCGACGACAGGGATAATTTGCGCTCGGGATTCAAGTTTGCCGAATACGAATTGCAGGGCGTTCCCGTAAGGCTTGCCATTGGTCCCAGAGATCTCAAAAACGGTACCGTCGAGGTCGCGCGCAGGGATACTCTCACAAAAGAGACTGTGTCGCAGGAAAATATAGAGCAGCATGTTCTGTCGCTGCTTGCGGATATTCAAAGCAATATGTACAATAAGGCGCTTAAATTCAGGGAAGAGCACACTTACGCCGTGGATTCGTACGATGAATTTAAGGAAAGGATCGAAAACGGAGGTTTTTTCCTTGCCCACTGGGACGGAACGGCGGAAACCGAAGCGCTGATCAAGGAGGAAACGAAGGCGACTGTCCGCTGCATCCCCATCGGGGGAGACAGGGAAACGGGAAAATGCATGGTCACCGGAAAGCCTTCGAGCCAGAGAGTTATATTTGCAAGAAACTACTAAGTGTATTTTTGAGATGAGTGTAAAATTGTGGAGCAAAGGGTTTGATTCCGATAAGTCTGTTGAACTTTTCACCGTGGGACGCGACAGGGAACTTGACTTGAAACTGGCAAAATACGATATACAGGCTTCCATGGCTCATATACGCATGTTGCAGAGTATCGGACTGCTGGAGAAATCCGAACTGGAGACGCTGCTCAGCGAGATGGAAATGATTCTCACGGAAGTGGAAAAGGGAAATTTCGAGATAGAGGAAGGTGTCGAAGATATTCATTCCCAGATAGAACTCATGCTTACCCGGAAACTGGGCGAGGTCGGGAAAAAAATCCATTCGGGACGCTCGCGCAACGATCAGGTTCTGGTCGATCTCAAACTGTTTTTCAAAAATGAGATCAGGGAGATTGCCAGGCTTGTAAAGCAGCTGTTCGACACGCTGATAGACCTGAGCGAAGCCAGCAGGGATGTGCTTATGCCGGGATACACTCATTTGCAGATAGCCATGCCTTCGTCATTCGGACTGTGGTTCGGGGCTTATGCCGAATCGCTTACAGACGACGCGCTTTTGCTGGCAGCGGCATATAAACATGCCGATCAAAATCCTCTGGGTTCGGCGGCGGGATACGGTTCGTCGTTTCCGCTCAACAGGACGATGACAACAGAGCTGCTGGGCTTCGAGACGCTGCATTTTAACTCCATAGCGGCACAGATGTCGCGGGGTAAAACGGAACGGACTCTGGCTTATGCCATGGCGGCAACTGCCGGAACACTGTCGAAACTCGCTGTCGATATCTGTCTGTACATGAGCCAGAATTTCGGATTTGTCTCTTTCCCCGACGAGCTTACAACCGGCTCAAGCATCATGCCGCACAAGAAAAACCCGGATATGTTTGAACTGATTCGCGGAAAGTGTAACAGACTGCAGGCCCTGCCAAATGAACTGTGTTTGCTTACCGGAAATCTGCCGTCGGGATATCATCGGGATTTTCAGCTGTTGAAGGAGATTGTTTTTCCGGCTATCGACGAACTGAAAAACTGTCTGGCGATGAGCGATTACATGCTGAGAAATATAAGGATCAATGATTCTATAACGGATAATCCGCTGTATGACTACCTGTTTACGGTGGAGGACGTGAACCGCAAGGTGCTGTCGGGCGTTCCGTTCCGCGATGCATACCGGGAAATCGGCAGGCAGGTTCAGGAAAAAACCTACACGCCGGACAGAGAAATACATCATACTCACGAAGGCAGTATCGGAAATCTGTGTAACGACAGGATCAGGGAAAAGATGGAAGAACGCCTGGGAGCAATGATTTCAGATTAGAGACTTATTTATATGCGTTCCATTTTATGAATTACAATAATGTCACGCCTTCGGCGTTTTGTAAGGTTTGTGTTTGTTGTTTTGCTATAATAATGACATCCCTTCGGGATTTTTGTGCTGATATTCAAACATATTCTTATTATACAGTGCGCGGGACAGTTTTGTGCATTGCGGACAAACTCCGTAAGGAGTTTAAGATGGATAACCCCGAACAAGCCGCAGGTGCAGTTCGGGGTAAAGCTCCTCTCCGTCACAACTCCGTAAGGAGTTGAACTACTTCGTAGTTCTGGAGTG
>JAIRZR010000328.1 GCA_031267155.1 Prevotellaceae bacterium
ATATTCATTGTTTTATACTGGGCGAATGCTTCGGACACGTAGAGGTATCCATTATATTTTCCGCCTGTGCCCCACGAATTTTTGACCTTGTAGAAAAGTTTGCCTGTCTGGTCTTTAGCCGTACCGACCATTAACATTCCGTGGTCGTCGGTTGTTTCGTAATTGTCGAATGCTTCCTGGCGCATTTCCTGAGTAATAGTTTTCTCCTGAGGCAGCGGTTCCACGACTTCCTTTTCTTCGGTTTTCGTCCATTTAGCCTGATCGGAGCCTGTTTCGCCGGTTTTCTTTTCTTCGGGAACAGTCGCCATGTCTCTCGAAAAACCGCGTTCGCTGACGTCTGCGCCCCAGGCAACCGTATATCCCAGCTTCAGGGAATTGTCGATAATCTCCATCATTTCGCCGAAAGGCACATTATACGAAGATTCATATATCCAGTTATCGGGAATCTCCAGAATGAAAGAAGAATAGAACGGGTGATGAGTATAGGATGTAATTGACACATAATCATCGATATTCAGCTTTGAATACTGCAAAAGCGATTCGGGAGTATATTCCTTACCCTTATACTCGAATTTTTCGGGGACTTTTCCCAGATATGCATCCAGCACGCCGTCGACCGCCGCACGCCAGGCAGTGGTCAAGTGTCCCTGGGAAACAAGCGCTTTCCCGATTTCTCTCAGCAGTTTGTCCAGTTCTCCGTGGTTATGGCCTGATGTGCCGTAATTTAGACCCGGATACGCATTTTCGGGAACAATTCCGTATTTGGCGCTTGCGTGAAACACATCGGCAAAAGCGCCTCCGGCAGAAAGATTTATTTCCCCGTGCATCCGCACATATTTTTCCACCTTTTCCTTATAAATATTGCGCACAACCCACATGGCAGACAAATTTACCGAATCGCCCGCGATCCTCCTGATTTCAGCTTCCAGCATTCCCGTACCGGAAAAACTCCAGCAGGTACCCGAACTTGCCTGGTTTTTAACGGATGTATGAGGCAGAACTTTCACATCTGTAAATTCATACTCTGTCTTTTTGGGTTCGGACTTTTCATTATTCTGTGCCTGTAAAGAGCAGACAAACAACATGCAGACTGCTGCAACAGCAAACAAATTTACTTTCATATCTTTTATTTTTAATATTTTTAATTTATAATGATTCATATTTCCATAACTTTTAACTTTTAGTTTTTAACTTAATTAGCTCCTCCGACGATCAGTTTTTTAACCAGTACCGAAGGCAATCCCTGGGACACGGGAACTCCCTGTCCGTCTTTTCCGCAAGTCCAGGTACTGTGGTCGATTTTCAGATTATTGCCGACCATCGTTATGTCTGCCAAAGCCCTGGGGCCGTTTCCTATGATATTGATATCCTTAACGGGCTGAGTCAGTTTCCCGTTTTCTATCAGATAGCCCGATTTGACGAAGAAAGTGAAATCGCCGGCGCCTATCTGCACTTCCCCGTTACTGAAATTATCGACATATATGCCTTTCTTCACACTTGCAATTATATCTTCTTCAGGGACATTGCCGTTTTCCATATACGTTACTCTCATTCGCGGGAGAGGAGCATGCCTGAACGATTCGCGCCGTCCGTTTCCTGTTGGAGCGACACTGTAATGCTCCGCGCTTATGCGGTCGTGGATATATGACGAAAGCTTTCCCTCGCGAACCAGATATGTCTTTTGGCTTTCGATTCCCTCGTCATCAAAATTGATTGTCCCGCGGTTTTCGGGCAATGTTCCGTCGTCCACAATATTAATGCTCCTGTCGCACACCTGCTGACCGTATTTATCGGAGAAAATCGACACCTTTTTCCGGTTAAAATCGGCTTCGAAAGAATGACCGATAGCCTCGTGCAAAAGGATTCCCGAACTTCCGGCAGCCATAACAACCGGCATTTCACCGCCTTTGGGAATGACGGCGCTGAACATCTTCGAAGTCAATTCGACTGCCTTGCCGGCAATTGTTTCGACAAGTTCGTCCGTCAGAAACTCGGCTCCCTTCCTGAACGAGCGTGCGCAGTATCCGTTTTCTATGCGCCCGTTTTTTTCCATCACACAGAATGCGCTCAGGGAAACCATAGGCCTGTAATCGCAGCACAGCAGCCCTTCCGAGTTGAAAAACATAATGTACGAAGATGAATCCGACAGGCTTACGTTCACTTTGCAGACGCTTGAATCCAGCTCGAAAATGCGCCCGTTCAGCTTTTGCAGACAGGGCGCCTTATCTTTGACACTCACGTTTTCCCATTGTTTTTCGACGGGATAGTAGTTTTTGAATGTTTTACTGCTGATTTTTATCGGAGGGACGCCGGCTTTGCTGTTTGCAATGTTTGCCGCTGTTCCGGCGACTTTCAGCATGTCTGCAAGCGTAATGTTTTCAGTATATGCATATCCGGTACGGTCGCCGGAAAGGACGCGCACTCCCATCCCGAAATCCACATCCGACGAAACGCTGTTGACCGCTCCGTCGCGCAGGGACAAACTGTTTGCCAGCGTGTATTCAAAATACAGGTCGGAATACGAACCGCCTGCGGACAGAGCTTCCGCGGCGGTTCTTTTCAAATCTTCTTCCGTAACTCCGAAGCGACTGACTGTTTCCGATATGCTGTTTCCGTTCAATTCTCCGTCATTTTACTTGTTCAGGGAATTGCAGAGTTCTTCGTTTACCTTTTTCAGCCTGTCTTCCTCCAGTTTTATAACTTTTCTGTCATACGTCATCAGTCCGTTCACTTCGCCTTCGACGTCTGTCGTCTGGGTGTAAACGCCTGCACAAAATCCCCGCGGAACCAGTTCCTTCAGCATTTCGGCATATTTTACATACTCGTCCGTAACCTCTTTGGAGTTTTTAAACTGCACATATCCCCAGTTCTTGTCGGTCTGCCACAAATGACCTTCGACCGGCATACCGATACCGCCGTATTCTCCAATCACATTTGCCCGTTTCGTATCGTAGAGAAGGATTGCGGGCTGTGGATAATTGTGCACGTCGAGTATGTCGCCGACGTCGGGATAATTGTTTCCGCCGCTTGCGTGGTTAACCAGTCGCGAGGGGTCGTAATCCTTTGTCCATCTGGCGATTTCCGCAGTCTTGAACTGTCCCCACGATTCGTTGAAGGGCACCCATACCACAACGCATGGATTGGGTTTCAGAAGGTCGATTATCTCTTTCCATTCCTTGCGGAAATTATTTTCGGATTCCGTGCTTCTGACCGCTTCCACTCCATTGAAATACTGTGCGTGCTGGAATCTCGGATTGGGTCCTCCGCTCGGCATGTCCTGCCACACGAGTATTCCGATACGGTCGCAGTGGGTGTACCAGCGTGCGGGTTCGACCTTGACATGCTTGCGAATCATATTGAATCCGAAATCTTTGGTCTTCTGCACATCGTAAGCCAAAGCCTCGTCGGTGGGCGCCGTGTACAGGCCGTCGGGCCACCATCCCTGGTCAAGCGGACCGAACTGGAAAAGATCTTTGTTGTTCAGTTGCAGACGTACAATCATGTTGTCTTTATCCCGTTTTGTAGAGATTTTCCGCATTGCGGCATAGCTTTTTACTTTGTCCTGCAGTTTTCCGTTTTCGTACAGACTGATTTCCATGTCATAGAGGAAGGGCGATTTTGGCGACCACAGTTTCTGTTCGGGAACGGGAAGGGTAACGCGCTGTCCGGCGGCAAATTTGCTCGAGGCAACTGTTTTTGCACCGTCTTTCAGCAGGACTTCCACAACGTCGCCCGCCGAGGCATTCGCAACGGATACGTTCACCGACAACTGTTGGGCGTCAATGTTTGCAATGGCTTCCACACAGGTAACATGTTTTTTTGCAAGGGGTTCGAGCCAGACTGTCTGCCAGATTCCCGACACTGAAGTGTAGAATATTCCGCCGGGCTTGCTTACCTGCTTGCCTCTCGGCTGTTCGCTTCCGTCGCTGGAGGGATCCCAGACTTTAACGACAAGCTTCTGTTCGCCGCCTTTCATCAGGTAGGGAGTTATGTCGAACGAAAACGGGGTGTAGCCGCCCGTATGTTCCCCGATTTTCACGTCGTTGACATATACTTCCGCTTTCCAGTCCACCGCGCCGAAATTGAGCTGCACCGTTTTGTTTTTCCACGATGCGGGAACGGTGAATGTCCGTCTGTACCACAATTCATTATCCCGCCCAAGCGGTTTCTGAACTCCCGACAGGCTGGATTCCACTGCAAAAGGCACTAAAATCTTGCCGTCGAATTTTTCGGGTTCTACCGCTCCGGAGGGCAGTATTGCATAGTCCCACAATCCGTTAAGATTGCTCCACTGAGTCCGTTCGAGAAGCGGACGGGGATATTCCGGCAAAACCTTGTCCGGATTTACTTCTTCTGCCCATTTTGTACGGATTTTATCGGTACTCGGGCTCCACTGGGCGAATACGCCGGAGAAAAATAAAATAAGCGATAACGCTGTTACAATTTTTTTATTCATGATGCTATTTAGTTAAAAATTTATAAATACATGTTTGCGTGTATGTTTCTCCCGGATTCAGGAGGGTTGAGGGGAAATTGGGATGATTGGGGCTGTCGGGAAATTTTTGTGTTTCCAGAGCCAGCGCTTCCCTGAACGAAATCGGTTTTCCATGTTTGCCTTTGGATTTTCCGTCGAAAAAGTTTCCGCTGTAAAACTGAATACCGGGCTGGTCTGTCCATACTTCCATAATTCTGCCGCTTGCGGGTTCATACAGTGTAGCAGCCAGCGCCACCTGTCCGGTTTTATTGTCCAGCACCCAGTTATGGTCATATCCCATACCGTTTTTCAGTTGCGGGTCGTTGTTATTTATCCTTTCGCCTATGACTGTTGCCTTCCTGAAGTCGAAGGGGGTTCCCTCGACCGGCACAATGTCTCCCAGAGGTATCAGAACACTGTCCACAGGCGTTGTATGCGATGCGTTTATTGTTAATATATGGTCGGTAATCGTGCCGTTTGATTCTCCTTTCAGATTGAAAAAGGCGTGATTCGAGAGATTGATTACGGTGGGCTTGTCCGTTACGGCTTTATAGGTGATACGGAACTCGTTCTGCGGCGTCAGCGAATATGTCATGTCTATCCTGAGATTTCCCGGAAAGCCGTCGTCTCCATCCTCGGACGTGCAGGAGAATTTGACTTCATTGCCGGAAACGGCGTCCACATCCCACACAATCATGTCCAGACCTTTCAGCCCGCCATGCAGTGTCTGCCCGTTGTTGTTGAGGGGCAACTGATAGCTTACGCCGCCAATTTCGAACCGCCCTTTTGCTATTCTGTTGGCATATCTCCCTACCACACTGCCCAAAAAGCGTTCGCCTCCATTATTGACATACCTGTCGATATTTTCATATCCGACAGCTATATCTTCATATTTTCCGTTTCTGTCCGGAGTCCAGATGGAAACCACCCTTGCTCCGAAATTGCTTACCTGCATCGTTACCCCGTTCCCGGATTTCAATGTGTAAAGCCCTGTTTTTTTGCCATATACACTCGTTTCAAACGCAGTTTTATCAAGCAATGGCAAACCGTCCCCGCCCGCACATGCAGACAGGCATAAAATAATAATCGAATAAACTAATGTCCTCATAGCACTATATATTTTTATAATTTATACGGGCAAAGGTAATTATTATATTTAATAACAGCATGTTTTTTTGCTTTTACCTGAAAATCACAAGTCTCGAAA
>JAIRZR010000354.1 GCA_031267155.1 Prevotellaceae bacterium
ACGAACTGATACACCGGATAGAAAGGGAAGATTCGGCTGCGTTAACCGCCAACACGCTGCTTGCTGTGTGCGTTCAGGTAGAGGCCATCGTTAACCAGGTGAAGAAGCTCAACAGAGGGAAAAACAACAAAGGTTTTTTGTCGGAACTTCTTCCATCGTACATCAGCGGGATTCTTGATTTAAAGGTCGAACCGTTACCTGTTTTCAATGTGGAACAGATAACATTAAACAAACAAAAATGAAAACAATCGAAATTAAAACAACCTGCGACATGACACTGTCCACCCAGACGGTAACGCCGTACATAAACGACGGAAAAATAAAGAAAATCTGTCCAGGTGAATTTTGCCTCCTGATAGAAGGCGAAGTGCACACGGACGGCTACAGAGTCGAACTGTGCGAGCCGGTCACCATCGACCGGGAAGGAGCCATGCAGTTAGTCAAAGAACTGACTGAATTTATTAACACACCGTTCTAACAACAGTTAAACAGTAAATAAAGCAACAAAAGAATATGGAAAAAAGAGGTAAAATAACATATGTATTTACGAGCAGGCTGCTTCCGCACGGGATAAAAATGATTGAAGCGGACAGCATGGACCAGGCAAGGGAAAGGCTGGATAAAAGATTAAAATCGAGAAAACAGGGTAACAGCAAGATTACTTATGCATTTGATTATGAATTTGAATACTTTATATAAATAATAAACACATGGAACTGATTATCATTAACAGGACGTATCTTGAGAACAAAAAAGAACCCGTCAGGCAAAGGAGTATCTATGTATCCCGCAACGGAGTTTCCTTTTCAAAAGGAACATGCGACCTTTTACAGTTAAGTCCCGGCGACAAAGTGAATTTCGCAATGGAAGCGAAAAAAATCAAAAAACTCTACATCTTCAAAGCCCAAAAAGACGATGACGCCGCATTCGAAGTAAAACAGGGTACAAGATGTGTAATGATCCGGGCAAGAGAATTATCGGCGAAACTGTTATCCCCTTTCAGGATGAACAGGCTTCTATTCCTGGTTTCCGCCAACCCCGAAATAGCAGGCGGATACGAATGCTACCAGATGCTGCCGGCGGGAATCCCCGATACCGGCATGAACAAAAGTAAACACATCCGCAAAAATGAAAAGTACGAACTTTGATTTCTTTAGTTTTTGGGTTAAAACAGCCTATCACCGTTTAGGCAGGCGCTTAAAATCACAAAGCGCTTACGGTGAAGATGCTTTCCATGACTCGTTCATTGATGTGTACCTGTACATAAGAAACGGACACGCAGTAGATAACGAATCCATGGCAGATGATCTGTTTCATGCCTTTTACCGGGAAAACACCAAAAAGTATTTATCCGTTTCAATGCGATACGCCGCTTACAAAACAGACATTCTCGAATTCATTGTAAATGAAAACGCGAACAGGTCCGGATACAGTACCGGTGACGGTGACGAAGTCGATTACAGGGCCGCCTGTAAAGAAGTAAAGCAAATACTTTCCTGCTATCCCAAAGAAGAATCATCCCTTTTCCTCCTGTACTTCAACACCCCGGACATGACAGTCCGGAAGATGAGTATTTACTCAGGCAAGAAACCCGATGAATTATACAGGAAGCTAAAAGCAATAAAGAACGACATATTAAATCAGGTAAAATTAAAAGAATATGAAACATGCACGGAAACTGAAAAGTTTTGAAACAGGGAAATCAGTCCGATTAAAAAATGTGGAGTTAAGCGTATTCGTCAACAACTTCGCGAACCCGAAAAAAAGGCTTGACATCTACCTTTTGCCCGAAATCAGGTTTACCCGTCAGGGTGACATATTCTATTACCTGACACTAAGCTGGCTGACGGTGAGCGTTTATTTCTTTCTCATTCACATCAAAAAACAGTACCGGAGCATATTCAATAAAGTAAATGGATAACAAAGGTTACATACGGTTAAGCAGGAAGTTTTTCAAAAATAAGTATTGGCTTAAAGAGCGTACCCGCAGTCAGGCCGAAGCGTGGCTGGATCTGATACAGATGGCACGATTTGAGGCGGAACCACTAAGCAAAGTGTTAGCCAGCGGGCGACAGATAGTTATCGAACGGGGTGAGATTCACGCCAGCTTGAGATTTCTATCCGTTCGCTGGAAGTGGGGGATTATGCAAGTCCGGACATTCTTGAGAGATTGTGTAATATCACAGCAGATAACACAGCGGATAACACAGGGAGAAAACATCATAACCTTATGTAAATACGAAGATTACAATCCATTATTTTACGAGAATAACACACCGGATATCACACCGGATAACACATCCGTAACACACCGGCATCACACCGGTAACACAAATACAAAGAAAGAGAATAAAGTAAAAAAAGAAAAAGATTTAAAACCCCCTGACCCCCTTTCAGGGGGCGGGAGCAGATTTGATTTTTCTTTTGTTCGGGAAGATTTTAAAACCCTGTTTGATGACTGGCTTGAATACAAGAAAAACCGGCGGGAAACGTATAACACCCAAAGAGGCATTCAATCCTGTTACTCGCGTCTGGTAAATCTTTCCGGCGGGAATGCAGAGACGGCAAAACTCGTTATTGAGCAGTCGATAGCCAATAACTGGGCGGGGTTGTTCGAGCTAGAATACACACCCGGCAAGGGCACAAATCCGGATACCGGGGACTTTGCAAAAGAGATATTAAGTCAGTTAAACAGTTTACAAAAAAAATCATAAAAATGAAAACAGACAAAGCAAGTAAAGAATTCGTAATCAACGAACTTGTCAGGCTGAAGGAAACATTTCCAAAAAACGAAAATATTTTTTTCGTTCACCTGGCAAATCGAATAATCGCCAACGGCTTCTCCGAAGAGGAAACCGTTAAAATCGTCGATAATGCCATCGACTCAATCAAACATCAGCAATTAACCGTAGCAGAAATAATCCATGAACTCAAAGCAGAAAAACAGGCCCTTATCTACGATTGAGCACTGCCGGATACTTCCGCAGGCTGTTGACGCCGAAAGCGCACTGCTGTCAACGCTGATCACCTATGGCGAGCTGTTCCCGAAAATCGAAAGCGTCATTCGCCCCGAAGACTTCTACAATGAGGAAAACAAAGCCATTTTCCGGGCAATCGGCGCTCTTTACGCGGAACGGAGCCCCATTGACCCGACAACAGCAGTCGAGGCCCTGAGAAAGTCGGGAGAACTCGAAACTGCCGGAGGACCCGCCTGCATGTCCCGGCTCTCATCCGCACCCGGCTCGCCGTTCTCCATCGAACACAATGCAAACATCATCAGGCAAAAATCCATTGCCCGGAAAATCATCCTCTCAACCGCCGAAATACAGGCCCGCGCCTTCGACGAAACGGAAGACGTTGCCGACATCATCGAAGCCTGCGAAAAAGCGATAACGGACATCAGCGCCGACACCGCAGGCTGCGAATCGCTCGACATGCCGGAAGCCATCAGGCAGGCCATTGACAAAGCCTCGCAGATACAGCGCGACCGCCAGTCGGGAAAACCGGCAGGCATCCCCACCGGACTGATCGCCCTTGACCGGGAATTTTCCGGAGGCTGGCGGGCGCCCGACCTGATCATCATCGGAGCGCGCCCCTCAATGGGA
The DNA here is from genome assembly GCA_031267155.1 of Prevotellaceae bacterium. Lineage (GTDB taxonomy): Bacteria > Bacteroidota > Bacteroidia > Bacteroidales > UBA932 > JAIRLF01. The sequence goes on from JAIRZR010000354.1 coordinate 3,606, forward strand.
AAGACACAGCACGCCCTCTCGTTTGCCAAAGCCGCATCAAAGGCCGGAACGGATGTAATGTTTGCCTCCATTGAAATGACAGCCGTGCAGCTCATTAACCGTTACTTCCTCGAGGACGAACGGATCAGCGGCTACAACCTGCGTACCGGACAGATGTCGCAGGAAGAATGGGACGCCATCGACCATCGGGCCGGGCAAATGTGGGACATGAAACTGCACATCGCCGACAGTCACAGCATCCGGCAGCTCGCAAGCATCAAATCCGAAGCCCGGCGGCTGCATCGCAAGGGAAAACTGAAACTGCTGATAATCGACTACCTGCAATTAATCAGGACTGATTTAAAATTCGGCACGCGGGATTTGGAGATAGGCTATATCACCGGTGAACTGAAAAACATGGCCAAGGAACTGGATATTCCGGTTATTGTTCTCTCGCAGCTGAGCAGGAAGGAAAAGGGCGTGAAAGCGAGGGAGCCCCAGCTTGAAGATTTAAGGGAATCCGGAAACATCGAACAGGACGCCGACATCGTTCTGTTCATCCACAAGCCCGACTATTACAACACGCAGGCCTGCGATGCAAACGGCATCCCATGGAGCGGACGCGGAAAGCTCATCATCGCCAAATACCGCGAAGGAGCGAGGAACCGGGACATAATTTTCCATCACGACCGGCGGTACAAGAAAATTTACGACGGTCACGGAATACAGGCAAACGGCCTCAACAGCGAGGAAGAAATGCCCTTCTGAATACAGCAAAATAAAAAAATTAAGAACCGGCATTATGATGAAAGAGAATATTTTTTGCATAATAAAATACAGCGTATGGATGCTGTCCTGTGAAACGACAGAATATGCGATGCTGCAGTTAATCCGTAACGGACTTGACTTTTCAACGGCCGTAATTACGGCAAAGAGAGCACGTGAAACAATCGCAGAATTTAACATGGTGAAGAAAGTAGATAACGAGCATGGGCGCGTTTGGGAAATACCGGGGAAATCATTCAAACAAATGTACAGGGGAGATTTGGAAAAATAAATAAAAACCTTACGGTGTACAGGCGAACCGTATTAAAATTATGGAAAGAAAATTCAATCATGGAGTAAAGGTAAGATGCAAAATTACCGGACTCGAAGGTATTGTCACCGGTTATTGCGATTATATTACCGGATGCGCTCAATATCTGGTACAACCTCCTGCAAAGGATGGAGAGTATAAAGATTCCCACTGGCTTGACGAGGGACGCCTTGAAACAACCGGAGAGGGAATAGTTATAACAGAGCAGGAAGTACGTCAGGATAAAACCGGTTTCGGAAAATCCGCTCCGGTAAAATAGCAATGGAAACATAAAAAACGCAGATAATTCAGCAAAACCGATGCCGGAACAAAAAAAATTGCTACATTTGTGCGAGTTTAAGAACATTAGATGTCCTTTTTGTGGAAAAGTTCTTGTAAAAGTATCGGAGGATACAGCAGGTTCATTAAGTTTCAGATGCAATCGATGTAAGAATGATGTAATTATTCCTGTAAGGGTTAGAGCCTCAAAGAAGGCCAAATAAACAGAGCTCCGGTTATCACGGATACAGAGAGCCATTGATTTCGTAGAAATACGTTATCGGTGGTTCTTTTTTATTTTGAGTTTGAAATAATAACAGTAAAAACAGAATGAAGAATAAAGAAGCGGATGGAAAGAAGTATAAGAAACAGAAGATAGACACTTATGTTTCAATTGAAGATATTGCCCGCTTGAGGCTGATATGTGAAGAGCACAACTTCAAAAGCATTTACAGCATTCTTCAATACCTGGTTCGCTGCTTCCTTCGTGTGGCCGATCCGGTAAATAATACGATTGATAAACCTGTGTCGATAGAGATAGAAGAAATGTTTACCGATAACGCCGAATGGGAAAAACGCGAACATTCATTGCGTAGCCATGAGGGAATGAACATAAAGCAAAAGCCCGACCAGAGGAAAATCAAAACACCGGACGATATATCTTAGAAAGATATGGACACAATGCTTTGAAATGGCTAAAGATGCAAACTATATAAAGCTGATTAATACGGCACGCTGGAAACGGTTGAGGACAAAGAAGCTACAATCCCAACCGCTATGCGAATGCTGTAAAGAAAAAGATAAGATTACACCCGCTACGGAAGTGCACCACATCACGCCCGTAGAATCCGTTACCGGCA